>USBM01000035.1 GCA_900552885.1 uncultured Clostridium sp.
AGTCGTAATGCGAATGTGCCTGCTGCAACATGACACCACCCTAAAGCCGGGTTCACAACCTAAAACATGCACGTCCGTCCTCACTTACGCTGTGCAAGGGTGATTGTGCAAAGGGTTGCCATGCCGAGGGAAATTGGCTATAATGGAATAACCTATTGGTACGAAAGGAAGTTAGCAATGAACAAGAAAGAGATTAATGAGATAAAGAAGCAGTTCACACCGGAGAATTGCACAATATCAAGGATCTGTGGATGTTATGTGGATGGTGATAAGAATAAGAAAACGGAGTTGGCACAGACCTTTCTGACACTGACGGAAGAAGAGAACTTTAAGTATTTTACAATTTTTAAGGGTACGATGTCCGGTACGATCGGTAAGAATCTTTTGAATATGGAATTTCCGAATGAACAGGAGATGGAAGGGGGAACGCAGGAGTTTCTGCTCCGCCTGAAGAATTCAAAGTTAGAGGATAATGCTTTGTTAGAGCAGTTCTATGATAAAGTGATCGAGACGTATCATTATGATGAGCATTATTACATTATTCTCGTGTATGCATCATATGATGTGCCGGGACGGACGAATGATGGCATGGAAAATGATGATGCATCCGATTATGTATATGACTACATATTGTGCAGTATCTGTCCGGTGAAGCTGACAGATGCAGGACTTTGCTATAATGAGAAGAATAACAGTATTGAGAGCCGGATTCGCGACTGGGTTGTGGCAGCACCGACACATGGATTTTTGTTCCCTGCATTTAATGACCGGAATTCAGATGTGCATGGATTATTGTATTATTCTAAGAATTCAGAGTTGTTACAGGAGGATTTCATTGATCAGACATTGGGCTGCGGAGCACCTTTGACGTTTAAGGCGCAGCAGGAGACATTTCAGGATATTATTGAAAATTCATTGGGTGAACAGTGCGATTTTGAGACTGTTAAGACCATTCATGAGAATCTCAATGAGTATGTGGAGGATCGCAAGGATGCACCGGAACCACCGGAGCTGGATAAGATGGATATGCGTAAACTGTTAGAGGACAGCGGCGTGAAGCAGGAAGCGTTAGAACAGTTTGAGACGGCATTTGACAGCATTGTATGTGACGAGGAGCAGCCGAAGTTCACGGCGGCAACGGTAGCAAGTACAAAGAGCTTCGATATTAAGATGCCGGATGTTGTGATCAAGGTGAAACCGGAGCGTACGGATCTGGTGGAGACGCGGATGATCGAGGGCAGGCAGTATATTATGATTGAAGTAAATGACAGCGTTGAGGTCAATGGAATCAGTGTCCGCAATGTGAATATGGAGACTGGCGAGATCATGGAGTAGTCTATCTAAGAATAGAATAAGAGAATATCTATAATGAAGAAGAGACGCTATGTGTTACGAAAGTCAAAACAATGCCAGGGTGCAGGATGCATATGGTAAGTATAGTATAAAAATAGTTTGCAAAGCATTTTGGAAACTTTAAGAACTAAGACGGAATAATAGATTCATAGGAAAGAAGGAACATGACATGTATAAACAGGTATCAAAATTAATCGTATATCGGGATTTGGGAGAGGACAGTATATTGAAACGGCTGGCTGCCATTTTTGAGGACTTTGATTGGTACAAGGAAAATGTATTAGGCAGTTCGTCTGCGTTCAGTGCATCCAAGCTAGAGGAGATGAAGGACAAAAAGCATATCAGCAAAGAAAGTCTGATCACCCGGATCTATGGGGAGATCAAGCGGCTGTTAGACCTTGCGACAGATTATGGATTTGATGATAACCTGTGGCACAATTATCTGACATTTGTAATGATGACTAATGAGAATTCATTTACCCTTACCAGTGAGAAGGTGGGAGCAAATGACGGCAGCGTGAATCATTTTGCTATGAATGACTTTAATATCTTTAAAGAGTTGTTTGATTATAATTTCTATGAGATTGAGCAGGAATTAGGAATTGACTGTTTCTCAACCATCTCAAATTATAAGGCGATTGTTAAGAAGGAGAGAATGTACAATTACAATGTGTCGGAAAAAGTCCGGGAATTGTCAAAACGATTAGAAAAATGTGAAAATGGAGAAGGCTTCTTTAAAGAAGTGACGAAGTTCTATGCAGATTATGGTGTTGGCATGTTCGGACTTAACAAAGCATTCCGTATTCGGAATGTCGGAGATAAGGTTGATATTTTCCCAATCAATAATACTGAGACGGTTATGTTAGATGATCTGGTGGGGTATGAGATTCAGAAGAAGAAGTTGGTCGACAATACCGAGGCATTTGTGGAGGGAAGACCTGCGAATAACTGCCTGTTGTTTGGTGATTCGGGTACGGGTAAATCAACATGTATCAAGGCTATTATTAATGAATACTATGATCAGGGTCTTCGGATGATCGAGATCTATAAACATCAGTTTAAGGATCTGTCAACGGTGATCTCCATGATCAAGAATCGGAATTATCGTTACATTATCTATATGGATGATCTTTCTTTTGAGGAATTTGAGATTGAATATAAGTTCCTGAAAGCAGTTATTGAGGGTGGTGTGGAAACAAAACCGGACAATGTATTGATCTATGCAACTTCGAACCGCAGACATTTGATCAAAGAGACATGGAATGACAGAAATGACTTAGAGCATGGAGATGGTGGGGAATTACATCGTTCCGATACTATGCAGGAGAAGTTATCGCTGGTCAATCGTTTTGGTGTGACGATCAATTTCTCTCGTCCAAATCAGAAGGAGTTCTTCCATATTGTAACAGAACTGGCAGCACGGGAGCCATCTATCACATTATCCGAAGAAGAGCTTTGTGCAGAGGCAAACAAGTGGGAGTTATCGCATGGAGGAATCTCAGGACGTACCGCACAGCAGTTCATTAATTATCTGGCAGGTAAGGCAGATTAGAACATTTTGCAGGATGCAACGCGAAAATGTGGTGTAATTATGTGGATCAAAGAAAAAGAGGAAACACTTGAGGCAGGTAACAGGAATGAAAATTGTATTAGCAGCATTAAATGCAAAATATGTACATTCGAATCTGGCGGTATATGATCTCAAAGCATATGCAGACAAACAGTTGATGGCGGCATATGACGGTTCATCGATGCCGCAGATTGTGATCAAGGAATATACGATCAATCATAATTTAGATCAGATCTTGCAATCTTTGTATCAGGAAAAGGCAGCAGTAGTTGCCTTTTCTTGTTATATCTGGAATATTCACGAAATTCTAACCATTGCAAAAGAATTGCATAAGGTGGCACCGTCTATTCGTATCTGGCTAGGCGGTCCAGAGGTAAGTTTTGATTCTGACAAACTTATGCAAGAGAATCCGTTTGTAGAGGGAATTATACAGGGAGAAGGAGAGATTACCTTTTATGAAATGACCGGTGTATGGGCGGAAAATGGGGACCTGTCGGATGTGAAAGGAATTATATATCGAGATAGGGATGGCTGCCTTCATCAGAATCTGCCAAGGCCGATCATGTCACTTAATGAGGTTCCGTTTATTTATCAGGATCTGGACGAATTTAAGAATAAGATTCTATATTATGAGACAAGTAGGGGGTGTCCGTTTTCATGTAGTTATTGTCTTTCCTCGATTGATAAGAGAGTGCGGTTTCGGAGTATGGAAATGGTAGAATCAGAATTGCGATTTTTCTTAGAGCATAAGGTGCCGCAGGTCAAGTTTATTGACCGGACATTTAACTGTAAAAGGGAGCATTCTCTGGCAATCTGGAGATATATTACGGAGCACGATAATGGTGTGACAAATTTTCATTTTGAGATCTCGGCAGATCTGTTAGGTGAGGAAGAATTGGAAGTGTTTCGGACAATGCGACCAGGATTGATTCAGTTAGAGATTGGATTACAATCGACGCATCCGGCTACTGTTAAGGAGATTCACCGTACCATGAATATCGGGAAAGTGAAGAAGAATATGCTTGCGGTACATGCCATGCATAATATTCATCAGCATTTAGATCTGATTGCCGGATTGCCATACGAGGATTTTGTCACATTTCAGAAATCATTTAACGAGGCGTATGCCATGAAACCGGATCAGTTACAGCTTGGATTCCTGAAAGTACTCAAGGGCTCTTATATGGAGGAACAGGTAGAGGAATACGGATTACAGTATCAGGATTACCAGCCATATGAGGTGCTGTGTACAAAATGGATCACTTATGATGAAATACTTGCTTTGAAGAAAGTGGAAGAAATGGTAGAGGTCTATTATAACAGTGACCAGTTTGTGCATACCTTGCCGTATCTGTTATCGTTCTTTGATTCGCCATTTATGTTCTATCAGACACTGGGCAACTATTATGAAGCAAAGGATCTGTTTGGTATTGGGTTTAAACGGGAGGCACGGTATGAAGCGTTAAGACAGTTTATAATTGAATGGCTTGAAAAAAGTGATGAAAATGCCGGAAAAGCAAGAGGTGCAAGTGATATAACCGATTCCGGAAACATAGCAGAAAGAACAGGAGATGAAGAAGAACAAAGAAAGAGAATGAAAGGTCTGTCGATGCAGGTTTTGGATGATCTTCTCGCATATGATTATTATTTGAGAGAAAATGCAAAAAGTCGTCCCTCCTGGCGTTCGGGCGATGCGGTGGATAAGGCAATCTATCACCAATTCTTTAAGAATGGTGGAACAGATGAGATTACACTTGCAAAAGAGGGATATGATTCTAAAGCGGCAGCCCGGATGATGCATATAGAACCGCTGTCTGGTGCAGCCGTTAAGTGGATTCTTGCAGACGGAATGGATACATATGTAGAGAGTGCTGTTGCATTGTTTGCAGAGGATACCACCTATTATTGTCTGTTTGACTATGATGAAAGGAATCCACTGTCGAAGGATGCACGGGTGAAGATCCTCACGCACCTCTAAACTTACCCCCCTTGCACAGCGTCCGTCTCACTTACGCTGTGCAAGGGGGTGAATATTCTGAAAAAATTTGAAGATTTACTTTATTTTTTTCTCTATTTCCGTTAAAATATAGAGTAGGTGTTTTTTACAATAAAGAAGGAGTGGATAGAATGATATCAAATCAGATTTTACAGGATACCATTGAGGGAATCAAAGCTATTACAAGAATTGATCTGTGTGTCATGGATACCGAAGGCAAAGCGTTAGCTTCTACCTTGCGGGATGTTGACGAATATGAGAAGTCGGTTCTTGCGTTTGTGGATTCCCCGGCAGAAAGCCAAATGTTACAGGGTTACCAGTTTTTCAAGGTGTTTGACGATAACCAGTTAGAGTATGTCATTATTGCGAAAGGGGAAGCAGATGACGTATATATGATTGGTAAGATTGCAGCATTTCAGGTGCAGAACCTGTTGGTTGCGTATAAGGAACGATTCGATAAGGACAACTTTATCAAGAATCTGTTGTTAGATAACTTATTGTTGGTAGATATCTATAATCGGGCTAAGAAGTTACACATTGATACAGATGTGAGAAGAATTGTATTCATTATCGAGACAAAGAATGAGAAGGACAACAATGCATTAGAGACAGTCCGGAACATTTTCTCAAGCAAGGCAAAGGACTTCGTAACAGCGGTCGATGAGAAGAATATTATCTTAGTCAAAGAAGTAAAGCAGAATGAGACATACGAGGATATGAACAAGACAGCGAAGGTGATCGTGGATATGCTCAACACAGAGGCAATGTCTTCCGTACATGTAGCATTTGGTACGATCGTTAATGAGATCAAGGAAGTATCCCGTTCTTACAAAGAAGCGAAGATGGCATTGGATGTAGGTAAGATCTTCTATGGCAACCGCAATATTATTGCATACAGTAATCTTGGTATCGGTCGTCTGATCTACCAGTTGCCAATCCCTCTTTGCAAAATGTTCATTAAGGAGATCTTTGAGAACCGTTCACCGGATGATTTTGATGAGGAGACACTCACCACGATCAACAAGTTCTTTGAGAACAGCCTGAATGTATCTGAGACCTCCAGACAGTTATATATCCACCGTAATACATTGGTATATCGACTGGATAAGTTACAGAAGAGTACCGGTTTGGATCTTCGTGTATTTGAGGATGCGATTACATTTAAGATTGCATTGATGGTAGTGAAGTACATGAAGTATATGGAGTCATTAGAGTACTAATATTAAGGGATAACAGGCAGTTGTATATTTTTGTAGAGGAAGTCATTCAGGTGAATTGTATTACAATTGTCTGACAAGATATCATACAGAAGGGAGCACCGTTATGATAGTGCTTGATCATGTGACTATGCAGTATCCAACCGGAACGAAAGCGTTGGATGATGTTACGTTTCATATCAATAAAGGGGAATTTGTATTCATCGTTGGAAGCAGTGGTTCCGGTAAGACGACTTTGATCAAATTACTGCTCAAAGAGATGAATCCGACATCAGGAGATATTTCTGTGGAGGGGAAACCGTACAGTAAGATGAAAAGAAAGGAGATTCCGATGCTGCGACGCAAGATTGGTGTCGTATTTCAGAATTTCCGTTTGTTAAAGGATCGTACCGTATTTGAAAATGTTGCCTTTGCGCAGCAGGTAGTGGAGAAGTCCATGCGGGAGATCCGAAGAGAAGTTCCGGCAATGCTTACCATGGTAGGTTTAGCAGAACGATATAAGCAGTATCCAAAGGAGTTGTCCGGTGGTGAGCAGCAGAGAGTGGCGCTGGCAAGAGCCATTGTGAACCGCCCGGATATCATTTTGGCAGATGAGCCAACCGGTAATCTGGATCCGAAGAATTCCATGGAGATCATGCGTTTGTTAGAAGATATCAATAAGCGTGGAACAACGGTTGTGGTTGTAACCCATAACAAAGAAATCGTCAATCTTATGCAGAAGCGGGTCATTACGCTTAAGAAGGGTAAGATTATCAGTGACGAGGAAAAGGGTGGTTATCGGGATGAAGATTAATACATTAGGATATAGTATCAAACAAGGTCTTAAGAACATCCGGCGGAATCTTCTCTTTTCGTTAGCTTCTGTGGGAACGATCGTGGCCTGTCTGTTCCTGTTTGGAATTTTTTACTCTATTGTGTTGAATATGGAAAATGAGATCCAATCCGTAGAAGATTCTCTTACCATCTCTGTATTCTTTACAGAAGGTACTGATGAGAACCGGATCGCACAGATTGGGGAGGAACTGAAGACAATCAAGAATATTGATACGATTAATTATATATCAGCGGATAAAGCATGGAGCAATTATGTAGAAGATGTATATGATGGCAATGAAGATTATGTACATTCTGTATTTGGGGATGATAATCCGTTAGTGAATTCCTCTTCGTATGAGGTAACGCTTAAGAATATTGCGAAGCAGGAAGAGACCGTTTCGCAGATTGAGAAGATTGACAGTGTGCGTCGGGTCAACAGCAGTGACGGAACAGCAAGAAGTTTGAATTCTTTGAACCGTTTAGTCGGATATGCTTCAATGGGTGTCATTTTGATTCTGTTGCTTGTATCGTTGTTTTTGATCAGTAACACGATCACGATTGGTATTTCGGTTCGTAAGGAAGAGATCGCAATTATGAAATTGATCGGAGCGAAAGATATGTTTGTTCGTGCTCCGTTTTTGGTAGAAGGTGTGATCATCGGACTCGTCGGTTCTTTGATCCCGCTTGGAATTATTTATTTTATGTATAATTCCGTGATTCAATATCTGACGGAACATTTTACGATCGTAGCGAATATGATGCATTTTGTACCGGTTGGACAGGTGTTTAAAGGGATGGCACCGATTGCATTGTTGATGGGCGTTGGGGTTGGTTTCTTTGGAAGTCTGATCACAACGCATAAGCATTTGAGAGTGTAAGCAAGGAGGTAAGGTTGTGTATAATAGAAGACACAGAAGATATCTGAGCGGTGTACTTGCATTGGCATTAGCAGTCGGTCTGATCACTCCAAATGGAGCTGTCAGTATGGCAACCGGAACCGATAGTACAGAGGCTAGTACGACAGAAAAGTCCGCAGCTGACAAGACCGAGGCAGTTGCAACGGAGAGTAACGGAACGGCCGACGCATCGATTGATAAAGCAAAGACGGATGCCGCAGAGTACTCAAAGAAACGTAAGAAAGCACAGCAGATTTTGGATAATCTGAAAGAAGCCAAAGATAATCTTGAGAATTATGTCATACAATTGGATAAGTCCTTGAATGAATTACAGATTGAGATCAGTCATTTAGAGGAGAATCAGAAAGAATTAGAGGCGACGATCAAAGATACGAAGGCGAATCTCAAAGAAGCAGAGGCAGCACAGGAACAGCAATACAATGAGATGAAACAGCGGATTCAGATGGTATACGAATCCGGGGATAAACGTTATCTGGACGTGTTGTTAACGGCAAGCTCCATGACAGATATGATGAATAAGACCGAATATGTGTCACAGGTGTCGTTGTATGATTATAATATTCTGAAAGAACTGAAGGCGGCCAAAGAACAGGTTGCCAATATCAAGATGAAGTTAGAGAAAGATCTGAAGAGTAACGAGGCACTGCAAAAGGAAGTCAGTGAACAGAAGGAGACGGTGGAAGTCTTAGTGGATGAGAAGAAATCTCAGATTGAGCAGTATGACGTATCGATTGCAGATCAGCAGGCAGAGGTTCAGAAGTATACACAGGCACAGCAGGAAGCAGAGAACATTATTGCAGCAGCAGAAGCAGAGGCTGCATCTAATAATGCGGGAGGCGGAAGTGCCAATACGGTATATACAGGTGGTGTATTTACCTGGCCGGTACCGGGGTATAATCAGATCACGTCTTATTTTGGATCGAGAACGTCACCGGTTGCCGGGGCAAGTTCGAACCACAGAGGAATAGATATTGCATGTGACACAGGAGCGGCGGTAGTTGCAGCTGCATCGGGAACCGTAATAGTGGCCGCATACAATTATGCAGAAGGAAATTATGTCTGTATCGATCATGGCGGAGGAGTAGTCACTGTCTATATGCATAATTCTTCTTTGGCAGTATCCGTAGGAGAGACGGTATCTGCCGGACAGACGATTGCTTATGCAGGATCGACGGGTGTATCAACCGGTCCACATTGCCATTTTGGTGTGCGTGTGAACGGAGGATATGTAGATCCGCTAGGATATTTACAGTAGATATAACGTATGAATGGGGGTTCTGAAATAGTTATTTATTTCAGAACCTTGTTGTATGAACACGAAATGTTAACATTTATCAGATACAATCAACGTATCTATTAAATGTATGCAATTTTATGAACAAAGGAAGGCAGCCGCTTTCCTGCTTTGTAACAAAATGAAAGAAGGATATCATGAAGAAGAGATGGATGAAAAAAGCAGCCGCTAGTGCGTTAATGGCTGTGATGACAGTAAGCCTGATTGGCTGTGGCAGCGTGAAGATGACAACGGAAGGTACAGAGGGCAGTACCCGTGACACTACAGTTAAGATGTTAAGCAGCAGTGATGTTGTTGGTAAAGAAACCAATGAGAAGTTAGAGACCATTCAGGGAATTCTCGACAAGAACTTCTATTTTGAAGAAGATGAGCAGGAAAAACAGGATGGTATCATTAAGGGTTATATGGAAGGTCTTGATGATCCGTATTCTGTCTATTATACGGCTGAGGAATATGCAAGCTTTATGGAAGATACGGAGGGTGAATACGTAGGTGTTGGTGTGCAGGTATCGCAGGCGGCAGATACGAAGACCATTACGGTAACAAAGATATTTGACGGTCCTGCAAAGGATGCCGGTATTGAAGAAGAGGATATTATTACGAAGGTAAATGGCGAGGATATCAGTGATCAGGACTTAGATACCGTAGTAGATAAGATTCGTGGTGAGGAAGGAACAGATGTTACGATCACCATTTACCGGGCAACGGATGCGAAGGATCATGAATATACCATGCCTCGTAAGAAGGTAGAGAATCCAACGGTAGAATATAAGATGTTAGATAACAATATCGGTTATGTAGAGGTGTCAAGTTTCTATGAAGTAACCGCCGATCAGTATATCGCAGCCGTGAAAGATCTGGAGAGCCAGGGTATGGAAGGTCTGATCGTGGATCTTCGTAATAATGGCGGTGGTCTGTTGGATATCGCAGTGAAGATGCTTGACTATATGCTGCCGGAAGGTAAGATCGTGTATACAAAGGACAAAGACGGCAATATTATTGATGAATATAATTCGACAGATGATGAACAGTTCACAAAGCCACTTGCTGTATTGGTCAATGGCTACAGCGCTTCTGCTTCTGAGATCTTTGCCGGAGCGATCAAGGACTATGGTATTGGTACATTAGTGGGAAAGAATACATTTGGCAAGGGCATTGTACAGAGAATGTTCCCGCTAGATGATGGTTCTGCTATTAAAGTCACGATTGCAAAGTATTTCACACCAAAGGGAAATGATATCCACAAGGTAGGAATCAAACCGGACGTCGAAGTGGAATTGGATACGGATGCATACCGGGAGTCAAAGGGTGAGAAGGATAACCAGTTACAGTCAGCCATTGACAATATCTTAGAGAAGCTTGGCAAGAAGACGGCAGATTCTACGGAGGATAGTTCGACAGAGGATACAGCAGATTCGAAGGATGAAAAAGCGGATTCCAATGATGATTCAACAGAGAGTAGTACAACGGAAACCGGTACATCAGAGAATTAAGCAACGTGGACGGTACACATTGTTAATGTTTCGCGATTATTGAATATAAAATAGTGAGCAAAGCACAGAGTATTTTGCAAACTTTAAGCAGATGAGTTGTTTTTAACAATAAGAAATGAGATCATGATCCCAGGTAATGTTTGAAAGGGAAACATTGCCTGGGATTTTTTCGTTGCTGATGCGTGAAAAGGATTGTAGTTTTTATGAAAATAGGGTAGAATGAAATTTATGAAAGATTGCCGGTTCCTATTACGGTTATAGAGAGTAGGAATGGCTGATCGAAAAACAGACAGAAGAAGGAGGCAGGAAATTGAACAAAGAATTAGTCATTGTTCTTGACTTCGGCGGACAATACAATCAGTTAGTTGCACGTCGTGTCAGAGAATGTAATGTGTATTGTGAGATCTATTCTTACAAGACAGATATCAGCAAGATTAAGGAAATGAACCCGAAGGGAATCATTTTGACAGGTGGCCCAAACAGTTGTTATGAAGAGGGTGCACCAACTTATTCAAAGGAATTGTTTGAGTTGGGGATTCCGGTACTTGGTCTTTGTTATGGTGCCCAGTTGATGCAGCATGTATTAGGCGGTAAGGTAGAGAAGGCACCGGTTCGTGAGTATGGTAAGACGGATGTACATGTGAATACAGCATCTGCATTATTTAGCAATGTAAGTGAGGATACAGTTTGCTGGATGAGTCATTTTGATTATATCTCGAAGGTGGCACCGGGATTTGATATCTGTGCAACAACAGCTGATTGTCCGGTTGCAGCAGCAGAGAATCCGGAGAAGAAGTTGTATGCGATTCAGTTCCATCCGGAAGTGTTGCATACAGTAGAAGGTACGAAGATGCTTTCGAACTTTGTATATAACGTATGCCATTGTTCCGGTGACTGGAAGATGGATGCTTTTGTGGAGAACCAGATTAAGGCGATCCGTGAGAAAGTCGGCGACGGCAAAGTGCTGTTAGCCCTTTCCGGTGGTGTAGATTCTTCTGTATTGGCAGGTCTGTTATCCCGTGCAATTGGCAAGCAGCTCACCTGCGTATTTGTAGATCACGGTCTTCTTCGTAAAAATGAGGGCGATGAGGTGGAGAATGTATTTGGCAAGAGCGGTCCATTTGATCTTAACTTTGTTCGTGTGAATGCACAGCAGCGTTATTATAAGAAGCTTGCCGGTGTGACAGAACCGGAGAGCAAACGTAAGATTATCGGTGAGGAATTCATCCGTGTATTTGAGGAAGAGGCAAAGAAGATCGGTGCGGTTGATTTCTTGGCACAGGGCACCATTTATCCAGACGTGGTAGAGAGTGGTCTTGGTGGAGAATCGGCTGTGATCAAGTCTCACCATAACGTAGGTGGACTTCCGGACTATGTAGATTTCAAAGAGATCATTGAGCCACTTCGTGACCTGTTCAAGGACGAGGTTCGCAAGGTTGGTTTGGAATTAGGACTTCCGGAATATCTGGTATATCGTCAGCCGTTCCCAGGCCCAGGACTTGGTATCCGTATCATTGGTGACGTTACGGCAGATAAGGTACGAATTGTACAGGATGCAGATTTCATTTACCGTGAGGAAGTGGATAAAGCAGCGAAGGAATATAAGAATGAGAATGGAAAAGATGCACCATGGATGCCAAATCAGTATTTTGCGGCATTGACCAATATGCGTTCTGTTGGTGTTATGGGTGATGAGAGAACCTATGATTATGCGGTTGCATTGAGAGCGGTGAAGACAATTGATTTCATGACCGCAGAAAGTGCAGAGATTCCATTTGCAGTATTGCAGACGGTTATGACCCGGATTATTAATGAGGTGAAGGGAGTCAATCGAGTATTCTATGATCTGACGAGTAAGCCGCCGGGAACGATAGAATTCGAGTAGGAAATGGACTGAGAGCAGTCATAAAACGGAGAAAGTGCCACTGGCAAGCTTGCTTGCTGTGTGGTGCTTTTTCTGTTTTATAGCTATTTGAAGGCATGACACTCGGCTTAGCGACAAGCGAAGCGCAGTCGGTAAGATGAGTGGCGTGTCTGCTCTCAGTCTTATTGCAAGGGCAAATAGAAAGAAGAAAATGGAGAAGATAACGAAGGAAAAGACCTTTATATAGCCAAGTGCTATATAAAGGTCTTTTCGTCTTATAAGTGTTGGATTTGCTTGATTATAAGGATGGTTGTCGTACGCAAATTTATTGCTGAACGTATTATATCATATCGTAATGGAAATGAAAATTCGGGAATATTGCTTGCAAACCGGGACTTTCATTTACAAACCGGGAATCTCGGTTACAAAACAGGACTTTCATTTACAAACGGGGATTCTTGGGTTACAAATGGGATTCTCGGGTTACTATTTACCAGGATCTTTTTTATGGAAAATTAGTGCATAATATTTTGCGAAAGCCTTACTAAAATGTAAGTATCAACATAAATCGGCATATATCTATGCAAATGCGTATATATTGATACATAACGTTGATGTCTTGTAAAAAAACTTGTAATGTGATAAAATTTTGATGTTGCTTTATACACTTTATAATGGAGAAAAAGATGGGAAACAATAGATGGTTATCAATGAATGAAATCTGCGAGTATTTAGGAATAAGTAGAGATAAAGAATTGAAAT
>USBM01000036.1 GCA_900552885.1 uncultured Clostridium sp.
TTATTTTATATACAATTATACTAATAATATATTGCGAAACATACAAATGCAAAGGAGATTTTCAATGAAACGTATTGGCTTTGACAATGACAAATATTTATCCATGCAATCGGAACACATCCGGGAGCGTATTTCCCAGTTTGGAGATAAATTATACTTAGAGTTTGGTGGTAAGTTGTTAGATGACTACCACGCCTCCCGTGTTCTTCCGGGTTTTGCTCCGGACAGTAAGCTGCAGATGCTCTTGCAGCTTGCAGATCAGGCAGAAATGATCATTTCCATTAATGCGGCAGATATCGAGCGTAACAAGATCCGTCATGACTTAGGAATCACTTATGATGAAGACGTACTTCGTCTCATTGATATCTATAAGAAGAAAGGCTTATATGTCAGTAGTGTAGTCATCACCCGTTATGCCGGACAGCCTTCTGCCGACCTGTTCCAGAAGAAGTTAGAAGCGATTGGAATCAACGTATACCATCACTATTCGATCGATGGTTACCCGAACAACATCGACCTGATTGTCAGCGACGAAGGCTATGGCAAGAACGACTACATTAAGACAACCCGCCCATTGGTCATTGTGACCGCACCAGGACCTGGAAGCGGCAAGATGGCAACCTGCCTGTCACAGTTATATCATGAGAACAAGAACGGAATTAAAGCCGGATATGCCAAGTTTGAGACTTTCCCAATCTGGAATATTCCCCTAAAGCATCCGGTCAATCTTGCATATGAGGCTGCAACCGCTGATCTGAATGACGTCAACATGATCGATCCATTCCACCTAGAAGCCTATGGAGTGACAACCGTTAACTATAACCGTGATGTTGAGATCTATCCGGTATTAGTCGCTATGTTTGAAGGGATCTACGGTCATTGTCCTTATAAGTCTCCAACCGATATGGGAGTCAATATGGCAGGTAACTGCATCATTGATGATGACGCCTGTCAGGAGGCCTCCAAGCAGGAGATCATCCGCAGATATTACCAGTCGCTGAACCGTTTTGTCAAAGACGAAGCAACAAAAGAAGAGGTCTACAAACAGGAACTTATTATGAAGCAGGCAAAGATCTCGATCAATGACCGTGCCGTTGTTCCCGCTGCCAATAATCTTGCCAAAGAGAATAACTCCGCTGCCGCCGCACTTGAACTTCCGGACGGAACCATTGTCACCGGCTCTACCTCCGATCTGTTCGGACCTGCATCTGCCGTCCTGCTGAATGCCATCAAGATTCTTGGCAATATCGACAAGAAGGTGCATCTGATCTCCCGTACCTTCATTGAACCGATCCAGCAGCTTAAGACCGGTTACCTCGGAAGCCGGAACCCGCGCCTGCACACTGACGAAGTTCTGATCGCGCTTTCGATGTGTGCGGTATCTGATCCCAATGCCAAGCTTGCCTTAGAACAGCTTCCAAAGCTTTCCGGCTGCCAGCTTCATGTATCCGCCATTCTTTCCGAAGTTGACATGAATACCTTCAAGAAATTGGGCATCGAAATGACAAACGAAGCAATTTATGAAGGTGCTGCAAACAATTAATCTCGTAAAAAACAGGTGGTCTGCCGTATGTATAATACAACAGACCACCTGTTTTTAATTGGTTTCTAACAAAATCACCGTCTGATATCCATCCAGGCGAATCCTGTTTCCATCCAAAGCAATATGATCCATATTATTGAGCAATATACATTCCGGTTTCACCGGCAGCACCAGCTCCCTTTCCTTCCTCTGATAATTGGACAGAAGCAAAGCCCTTCTTCCTTCCCCTATCCGATAGTATGCGATCACATTATCCACATCTTCATAAAGCGGCTCAAACTTTCCTTCCACAAATATATCCTCGTAATCCGGATCTTTACGTAACCGGATCATCTTCTGATAAAACTGCAATACGGAATGCACATCCGCTAACTGTTCTCTGGCATTGATCTGCTTATAATCCGGATTGATCCCAAACCACGGGGAACCACTTGTAAAACCTGCATTGATATCATCTGACCATTGCATCGGAGTTCTCGCATTGTCTCTGCTATACCGTGCCGCACAGCGGAATGCCTCCTCTTCTGACAAACCTGCTGCCAACGCTACCTCATAATCATTGATCGTTGATACATCCTCTATCTCCGACAGATCTTGAAACGGACAATTCTCCATGCCTATTTCCTGTCCCTGATATATGACCGGAATTCCTTTCAGAAAAAAATACACTGCTGCTAACGCTTTTTTACTGGTATCACACAGATCCCCTTCCGGAATATACCGGGAAACACCCCGCATCTCATCATGGTTTTCAATAATATTGGCAAGCAGCCCGACGGATTCCATTCTTTTTTGTGATGCAAATATAGTCTTCTTATAGTCTTTCGGAGTAACCTCTGTATACTCATAACACACATCTGCTTTTCCGATCAATTCAGGACCAAAGTCAAACATGGTGGAAAAATACCCATCTGTTCCGATAAAATCTCCCAGCTCACTTTCCTTTTCATGAAATACCTCGCCTACTGTAAATGCATCATATTTCTCAAAGGTTTCCTTCTTCATTTCTGCCAGGAACTCACCGATTCCCTCTGATGCCTTTACCACATTTACTATAGATGCCATGCCATCTTCCCGATCTGCCTCATAGTTATGAAACGGCAGATCCTTCTTAATATTCATAATGGCATCTATCCGGAAACCTGCCACACCGCGTTTCAGCCACCAGTCAATCATATAATATATCTCTTTGCGGAGGAACGGATTCTCCCAATTCAGATCCGGCTGTCTTTTATGAAAAGAATGATAATACAGATAATCCGGGTTACCCGGCAGTTCATCCCAGACACTACCTCCGAAATACCCTCTGACATTAGACGGTATTCCATCCTTTTTCGGCACAATATAAAAATATTTTCCGTATACAGATAACGGATTCTGACATGCTTTCTTAAACCATATATGTTCATCCGAACAATGATTGACCACCAGATCCATGATCAGATACATATCTCTTCTTTCCATCTCTCTCAGAAGATAATCCATATCCTGAATCGTACCAAATGCCGGATGAATACTCTGATAATCGGATATATCATATCCCTGATCCACAAACGGAGAGGCATACACCGGCGACAGCCAGATAATGTCTACCCCTAGGTCTTTTAAATAATCCAGTCTCTCTACAATCCCCTGAATATCTCCTATTCCATCACCATTGGAATCATTAAAGCTTTTCGGCCATATTTGATATATTATTTTATCTTTCCACCATCGACTCATTTTTCTTTTTCCTCTTATTTTCATACATAACCTGATCTGCTATGTTCAGGTACTCTTGTAATGTCATATTATTGTCTATGTCTGTAACAACGGAACCAATACTGATTGCGATCCGTTCTTTCTCAAATCTATCGCGGATTCTTTCTACCAGCTGCTCTGCCTTTTCCATAGACTCACAGGCATGTACTATAATGAATTCGTCTCCGCCAAAACGGTATGCGTTTCCCTTTTCGCTGCAGGACTGCTTCAGGATCTTTCCTACCCGTTTCAATATCTCATCACCGGCATCATGTCCCTGCTCGTCATTGATCTTTTTAAAATTATCGCAATCAAAAAAAGCAATCATACATGGAGTAGCTTTTCTCCTGCATTCCTCAAACAGTATGGTAAAACCAATCGTGCGATTCCGGTAATGAAGCGGTGTAAACATGCACACATCCTTATCCAGATTCTTTTCCAATAAGAATCATACGGCTCATAAATGCCGTCCTCTTTTCTTCAAATTGTCTTCTGCTCTCATTCTCTACAATGTAACTCCGGGCAAACTCCCTGTAATCGATTGGAATGAAAAATCTGCATCCACAGCTTTCTGTATATGTGATCTCCGGTTCAATATAGCAAGTCTGTTCAATCGTTTCCATCCATCTGCCAATAATGCAATTTTCTTCACAAAGGCACCTCCCCAAAAACATTGCTGCACACTGCTCTAAAAAATAGCATAATCCCCTCAGACCATTCGGTCTGAGGGGAGTGTCCTTCTTATCACATTGAACCAGCTATCGGTCAAAACATTGTGTCATCTTCCGGATTGTCATCTGAAGACTGTCATCCAATGCATCATTCCGAATCCTCCACTTCCAGTTATCTCCAATTGTAGATGGTTCATTCATTCTGGCACTATTATCCAGTCCCAGATAATCCTGTAACGGAATCATACAGAGCTTCGCACCGCTTCGTAAAACAGATGCGATCAGCGGCAGATATATCCTATCGTCCGGCGTATAATAATCACAAAGATAATCTCTAACCCTCTCCTGCGCATTCTCTCCGATGGAATGCCACCATCCCACAAGAGTCTCATTATCATGCGTGCCTGTATATGCAATCGCATTATACGGATAATTATGCGGCATATAATCGGATGCTGTTCCCGTATCTCTGTCATCAAATGCGAACTCTAACACTTTCATTCCCGGGAATCCACTATCCGCAACCAATCGCTTTACCGATTGTGTTACAAATCCCAGATCCTCTGCTATTACTTCATTCTTACCAATTGCTTTTTCCAGTGCACGGAACAATTCTATTCCCGGACCCTTTTCCCATGTACCATTCTCTGCTGTTGCATCACCAAACGGAATGGAATAATACTCATCAAAGCCCCGGAAATGGTCGATCCGGACAACATCATACAACCGGAAGCAGTGCTTCATACGGCTGATCCACCACGCATACCCGGTAGATCTGTGATATTCCCAGTCATACAATGGATTACCCCAAAGCTGTCCAGTTGCGGAAAATCCATCTGGCGGGCAACCCGCCACTGCGACAGGATTGCGATCTTCATCTAATTGGAACAATTCCGGATGCACCCAGACATCGGAACTATCCAGGGCAACATAGATCGGAATATCTCCAATAATACGTACTCCGTGCGCATTCGCATACGTACGAAGCTGATCCCATTGCCTAAAAAACATGTACTGCATATATTTATGGAATTCTATCTCATCCTGCAACATCTGTTGATAATGGCCTAACGCCTGTGCTTTCCTGCTGCGGATATCCTCCGGCCACTCGTACCATGCTTTGCCGCTAAAGTGATCCTTGATCGCCATAAAAAGGCAATAATCCTCAATCCATTCTTTATTATCCTGCATAAAAGAGCAATAACTACTCTGGCTCGAAACATCACTGCGTTCAAAAGCTTTCCGAAGTAATATGTATCTTCCATTGTATAATTTCTCATAATCGACAGACTCAGGATCATCGCCAAAATCTATCTTTCTGCATTCATCTCTAGTAAGTAAACCATCCTGAATCAGCACTTCTAAATCAATATAATATGGATTGCCCGAAAATGTAGAAAATGACTGATATGGCGAATCTCCATATCCGGTTGGTCCCATTGGCAGGATCTGCCAGTAGGTCTGTCCGGCTTCCTTCAGCCAGTCTACAAAACGATATGCTTCTTTTGAGAAGCATCCTATTCCATATTTAGAAGGCAGACTCGAAACAGCAAACAATATACCTGCTGATTTCTTCATCTTTTTTCCTCCATATTTTCTTCGGATATGCAAGATCAAAGTGTCCGGACGCTTTCTCCTTCTATCAGATTGTGCGATGCAGTATCATGCTCACTCTCCAGATTATAATGTATATGCTTGATCAAAAGCTCCACACTTCTCGTTGCAATATGCTGGGTGTCCTGCTTAATGGTTGTAATTCTCGGTATACTAAACTGTGCCAGTTCAATACCATCAAAACCGGTTACCGAAATATCCTCCGGAACCCTTCGACCCGAATCCCGAATCGCTCTCATTGCCCCAAATGCAATGGTATCACTCAAAGCAACGATCGCTGTAACATCGGAATTCCTGCGCAGCAATTCTTTCACAGTATCATAACCTGCCTCCATGGAATACCTGCAGGCTACATAATTCTGTTCCGGATCAAATGATAATCCGCATGCTTCAAACCCTTTCCTACAACCCAGATACCGGGCATAGCTGATCTGGTTCTTAGACAGATATCCACCTACCACAACGATATTCCTATGTCCATGATTACACAGATATTGAACCATTTCTGAGGTACTTTCTTCAAAACGTTCAACCGATAATGATACAATATCACGAATTGGAAACGTTTTACTTGCATAATAATGGCATAATATGATACAATTCTATCATTATAAGCACTAATACCACGTACCTTCCGAGAATGATCCAGACAGAAAAGGAGGCTCTTATGCAAACAATCTCTGATAACAGTACCATACCGTCACCTGCTACCGATATAGCAGAACCGGCTAACTCCAATGACCTGCATGAAAACAAAGTACATTTTCAGGATAATTTTCCATATAACACCTACATCTGCTCTATCCCGTTGGACTTTTCCCATGTTCCGGTCCACTGGCACCGCGAATTCGAGATGATCGTGATCAAAAAGGGCAGTGGCATTGTAACCGTCAACTTCCTCAAATATCAGGTCTCCGCCGGTGATATCATCATTGTCCTGCCCGGTGCTTTACATGCAATTGACGGGAATCCGAATACTTCCATGGAATACGAGAACATTCTTTTTTCAAAGAATCTGTTATACTCTCCCTATAACGATCTTGTCCAACAGGAATTCCTAGATCCCTTTTTCAAAAGTCAACTGCCCGTCCGCACCAAAATATCCCACGGACAGACACTCCACCAGGAATTGATCGACATTATAGAATTTCTGGATGACAAAAGTGACGAAAAAGGATATGGCTACCAGCTTGCCATCAAAGGAGCATTGATACAGATCATGTATCTGCTGATCACGCATCCTCTGTCCGAAGAAGAGAATACCTCTATAGACAAATCAAAAGAAAAATTAAAAAATATCATTCGTTATGTGTCAACTCATTACTATGAAGAGATTACCATTGATGAGATTGCTGGCTTCTGCCATTACAGCCCCTCACATTTCATGAAATTCTTCAAGGCGCATACCGGAATGAGTTTCATTACGTATGTGAATGATTACAGGGTAACGGAAGCCCGTGCATTATTAGGCAATACCACGGACTCCATTCTCGACATTTCTTTACAATGTGGTTTTTCTAATCTGTCAAACTTTAACCGCATGTTCAAGAAAAAATATGGCATCACACCCCGGCAGATGCGAAAACAACAGCTTAACAGATAAGGATCATTCCTCCTCATGAAAGAAGCGGTAGATTTCCTCTGCCACCTGTGGTGTCACACCCTCTACAGAGGATAATTCCTCCACTGCAGCATCCTTAATCCTTCCAATCTCTTTAAAATGCTGCATTAATGCCTTTCTTCTCGCAGGTCCAACCCCCTTAATATCATCTAAGATACTGTGTACCTGCTCTTTGCCCCGCAACTGCTTATGGTAGGTGATTGCAAACCGGTGTGCCTCATCCTGTAACCGGGTGATCATTCCAAACACCTCACTGTTACGCGGAAAGGATATCTCTTTGTTATTATAATACAATCCTCTTGTCCGGTGATTATCATCCTTGACCATACCACACACCGGAATATTCAGGTGCAATTCATCGAGCACTTTCAGTGCCACATTGACCTGCCCGCGTCCGCCATCCATCATCAGGATATCCGGATACATATCAAACCGTTCATCCGTAAACCGTCTGGTCAGCACCTCTTCCATGCTCTTATAATCATCCGGTCCGCTCACCGTGCGAAGCTTGAACTTCCGGTAAGCATTCTTTCTTGCACGGCCTTTCTCAAATACCACCATAGATGCCACAGACTGATATCCGCTTGTATTGGAGATATCAAATGCTTCTAACCGGTCTGCCGACGGAAGTCCTAACATCTGTGCCAACTCATTGGCCGCACCAACGGTTCTTGCCTCTTCCCGTTTGATCTTTTCCAGATCTCTGGACAGCACAACAGATGCATTTTCCCTGGCCAGATCGATCATCTTTGATTTCTCACCCTTTTGCGGAGTAATAATGTGCACTCTACCACCTCGGCGCCGTCCTAACCACTCCTCTAACAGGGCGTGTTCCTCGACCGCAAACTCCGTCAGCAGTTCATTTGGCACAAAGGGCGTTCCTTCATAATACTGCTTGATAAATGCAGTAATGATCTGACTTCCTGTATCCTCTTCCGAATGTTCCACATGAAAATGTTCCCGTCCAAGCAGCTTACCATCCCGCACAAAAAACACCGACACGACCGTCTCCAATCCCTTTCTTGCCATGGCGATCACATCCCGGTCAATACCTCCGGTCTTCACAACACGCTGCGAACCGGTCACATGCTGCACGCTCTCAATCAGATCCCGGTACTCTGCCGCCTCCTCAAATTCTAATTCAGCGGCCTTCTCTTTCATCTTCTGCTCTAATTCCGCTAACACCTTCTTATAATCTCCATTGAGAAAGCCTAACAGCTTATCAATGCGAAGTGCATATTCCTCCTTGGAAATATACCCCTGACACGGTGCCGCACACTGTTTCATCTGATGATAAAGGCACGGTCTTCCCAATCCGATCTCCTTTGGAAGGCTCTTATTACAGGTGCGGATCCCGTATAATTTCTGGATCAGCTCAATCGTATCCTTCACTGCCGCTGCACTTGTATATGGTCCAAAATACTTTGCACCGTCCCGCTTCATCTGACGGGCAAACAATACTCTCGGAAAATCCTCCTGCACCGTCACCTTCATAAACGGATAACTTTTGTCATCCTTTAACATCGTGTTATATTTCGGCTTATGCTCCTTGATCAGATTATTCTCCAACACCAGCGCTTCTAACTCAGAATCGGTTACAATGTACTCAAAATAATCAATCAGTGAGATCATTTTCTCAATCTTCGGACTCCTGTTGTTCATGTGCCGGAAGTAAGAACTGACACGTCTTTTCAGCCTGATCGCCTTCCCCACATAAATGATCTCATCATTCTTATCATGCATCAGATACACACCCGGTGAATCCGGCAGTTTCTTCAATTCTTCTTTTAGATCAAATCCATCTTTCATACTTTATTCCTCATCAAGCGAAACTTCTAAAAAGTAAAAATACGACCAATCCGGAATCTCATTCCGAATCAGTCGTATTGTACCATATGTTTCTTTCTCTATACAAGATACTACAAAGCAATGTCTACTCTTCCTTGTGTTCATCCCCGGATGTCTCAGCCGGTTTGACAGCACCTGCTTCTTCAACCTCCGGCTCTGTCTTATGCTCTGTTTCCACTGCCTGTTCCATGCTCTCTACTGCAGAATCCACTTCCTGACCATCGTCGGTTGCAGCTTTCAGATTCTCTCCGGTAATCTCCGCATAGATCTTCATGAACTCTTTGCCTGTGATCGTCTCTTTCTCGATCAGGAACTTCGCAAGTGCATCTAATACGGATTCATTGGCCTTCAGCAGATCATATGCCTTCCGGTAAGATTCTTTGATGATCCGGCGGACTTCATCATCAATCTTCGTTGCTGTCTCTTCGGAACAGTTCATAACAGAGCGACCATCCAGATAACGGTTCTGAACAGACTCTAATGCCACCATTCCAAACTCATCTGACATACCATACATTGTGATCATCCGTCTTGCCATATTCGTTGCCTGCTCAATATCATTAGATGCTCCGGTTGTGACAGACGGGAACTTGATTGCCTCTGCTGCACGACCGGCAAGGAAGGTCACAATATCTGCTTCCATCTCAGCCTGTGTATTCAGGTACTTCTCTTCCTCCGGCACCTGCATAACATATCCAAGAGAACCCATTGTTCTTGGAATGATCGTAATCTTCTGTACCGGCTCGGTATGCTTCTGTAACGCAATGCATAACGCATGACCCGTCTCATGATATGCAACGATCTGCTTCTCCTGCTTACTCAAGATGCGGTCCTTCTTCTCCTTACCGGCAAATACAACTTCCACTGACTCAAACAGATCTGCCTGTGTCACATACTCTCTGCCGGCCTTTACTGCTGCAAGTGCTGCTTCATTGATAATATTCGCAAGATCTGCTCCCACTGCCCCCGAGGTTGCCAGTGCCAGCTCCTTAAAGTCAACCGTCTCATCCATCTTCACATTCTTCGCATGTACCTTAAGTGTCTCAATTCGTCCCTTAAGATCCGGTTTCTCTACAATAACACGACGGTCAAAACGTCCCGGACGAAGTAACGCTTTATCCAATACTTCCGGCCGATTCGTTGCCGCTAAGATGACAATACCTTTCGAGGTGTCAAATCCATCCATCTCTGAAAGTAACTGATTCAACGTCTGTTCTCTCTCGGAATCACCACCGCCGTACTTACTGTCTCTGCTTCGACCGATCGCATCGATCTCATCAATGAAAATAATACATGGTGCCATCGAATTTGCCTGCTTAAAAAGATCCCTTACTCGCGATGCACCCACACCAACATATAGCTCTACAAAATCAGAACCTGATAATGAGAAAAACGGTACATTTGCTTCCCCTGCTACTGCCTTTGCAAGTAATGTCTTACCGGTTCCCGGAGGTCCTACTAACAAAGCACCCTTTGGCAGTTTTGCACCAATCTCTAAATATTTCTTTGGATTATGAAGGAAATCTACCATCTCTTTCAAAGATTCCTTTGACTCTTCCTGTCCGGCTACGTCCGCAAAAGTAACACCTGTCTTCTTCTCGACATACATCTTGGCATTACTCTTTCCTACACCCATCATACCGCCGCCTTTTGACATTGAACGCATGAATAGCCAGATAATTACATAGAATACACCGATCATCAATACCCAGGAAAGGATATTACCGATCATAGCGGTATTACTCTCGTCTACCGCTGTATAATCCAACTCTCCATTCTTCTTAGCTTCCTCCAACCGATCCACTAACTTAAGATCGGATATTCTTGTCGCATAATAAGTCTTCTTTAACGTATTCTTAGACTTCTTATCGGTCTTCGGTACAATCTCCAATGAAGAACTGTAGATCCGAACTTTCTCGACCTCACCCTTATCTAACATGTCAAGAAACTGACTATACGATATCTCCACCTGCTGACTTGTCTGGTATCTGCTATATGCATAAAAAAATAGCAGCGTCAGGCCAATGGAAATCACTAACATAAAAATGAAACTGCGATTCTGTGGTTTCTTTCCATTGTTGTTTTGATCATTGTTGTTTTGTTTTCCGTTATCTTCCAATCGTTTATCCTCCTATTGCAAATACATTTAAGTAGTTACGAAACTATCTTCTACACAGAATTGACAGTCAGCTATATAACCTAACATTAACTTATATAACCCCTGCAATCATTCGCACCTACTCATAGTATGGAATTCTAATATACTGTATATTCTATATAGAAATAGAATCTCCTATATCATCCAAAAGCATACAATGTACATTATATCGGCTCATGCAGGAATTAGCAAATATATTTTCATGTAGATTCTGTGAAAAAACCTGTGATTTTGAATTGACTAACCATCCCATTTCATATATTATAAGTTATGAATTTGTGTTAATTCATTATTTTTATTATATAACTATCAAATACGGAGGAAAAATAAATGGCAGTCAAATATGTATTTGTCACTGGTGGTGTTGTATCCGGTTTAGGAAAAGGAATCACTGCCGCTTCATTAGGAAGACTTCTCAAAGCAAGAGGTTACAAAGTAACTTGTCAGAAGTTTGATCCTTATATTAATATTGACCCGGGCACCATGAATCCGATTCAGCACGGTGAAGTATTTGTAACTGACGATGGCGCAGAAACAGATCTTGATCTTGGTCACTATGAACGTTTCATTGACGAAAGTCTGAACAAGAAGTCCAATGTCACAACCGGTAAAGTATATTGGAGCATTTTGCAAAAAGAACGCCGCGGTGATTTCGGCGGACATACGGTTCAGGTCATTCCGCATATTACCAATGAGATCCAGAGCCGTTTCTATCGCAATATGGATTCTAATGAAACCGAATTTGCAATTATCGAAGTGGGTGGTACCGTCGGCGATATCGAAAGCCAGCCTTTCTTAGAAGCGATCCGCCAGTTCCAGCATACTGTCGGTCATGACAACTGCATTATGATCCACGTTACACTAATTCCATACCTAAAAGCATCCGGGGAGATGAAGACAAAGCCAACACAGGCAAGTGTTAAGAATCTGCAGGCACTTGGTATCCAGCCTGACATCCTCGTATGCCGTTCCGACTATCCGTTAGAAGATGGAATGAAAGATAAGATTGCCCTCTTCTGTAATGTACCAAGTGAAAACGTTATCCAGAACTTAGATGTAGACGTATTATACGAAGTTCCGCTTGCTATGGAGAAGGAACATCTTGCAGATGCGGTCTGCAAATGTCTGAAGGTTGACTGCCCAAAACCAGATCTTGATGACTGGATCGCCATGATCGATCGTTGGAAGAATCCGGTCAAGAAAGTAAAGATCGCTTTAGTAGGTAAATATGTATCTCTCCATGATGCCTATATCTCTGTTGTAGAAGCATTAAAGCATAGTTCTTTTGCCTGCAACTCTGACCTAGAGATCATGTGGATGGATTCTGAATTATTAAATGATGACAATGTGGCAGAACAGTTGAAGGATGCCGATGGTATCATTGTTCCCGGCGGCTTTGGTGATCGTGGTATTGAAGGAATGATCAGCGCGATCAAATATGCCCGTGAAAACAACGTTCCTTACCTTGGTCTCTGCCTTGGTATGCAGCTTACAATCGTTGAATTTGCAAGAAATGTTCTCGGTTATCACGATGCACATTCCAGCGAATTTAATCCAAGCAGTGTACACCAGGTAATCCACATTATGCCGGATCAGGACGGTGTGACCGATCTCGGTGGAACGCTACGTCTTGGCGCATATCCATGTGTATTAAAGGAAGGCTCTAAATCCTATGAATTATACGGTACGAAAGAGATCTCCGAGCGTCATCGTCACCGTTATGAAGTAAATAATGATTACCGGGAAGCTTTGGTTGCAAACGGAATGGACTTAGTTGGACAATCTCCGGACGGACATATCGTTGAGATGATCGAGATTCCAAGTCACCCATGGTTCATCGGAACACAGGCACATCCGGAATTCAAATCTCGTCCAAACAAACCACATCCATTGTTTAAGGGATTTATTGCGGCTGCACTTGCTCATCAGGAAAACCGCTAGCACATTTTACCCTTGCACAGCGTAAGTGAAACGGACACATGTGTCTAACGGACGCAACGGTCTAGAAAAATTGGTTCCAAGCCGGGGCCGTTCGCACTTAATTGCTCC
>USBM01000037.1 GCA_900552885.1 uncultured Clostridium sp.
ATATTTCCTTATATAATTCTTAGGTTTTTCTTAAAAAATTTCTTAACGCTTATATGTACCTTTTCTCACAAATGCATGTTTTCCGGCCTTCTTCATCATCTCATCATACTGTTCATACATATCCTGTACACTATTCTCCAATAAGAAATAATGCTTAATATACGGCACCATCAACACCATGAGCATGAGAAACAATAACAGCAACGGTATAGAAAAATGACCATATGTATATAAGAACACCATGACTGCAAGAATTGCAAACGTTACGGTTACTACCAGATGGATAAACCTCTCATGTGCAAAAAATACGATCTGTACCAGATGTTTCTTCATCTCCTCTTCCCAATCCACCTGTGCATCTTCATCCTCCAAAAGACCATTGATATACGCCAAATACTGTCTGATTCGATCTGCCATACTACATCCTTCCTTTCCTCTCATTCTGAACATATCTCATATTGTTATTGCATTCGCCAAGTGTTTCCAGCCCGGTTCATTACTTTTATTGTACCACAATACAATCTCTGACACCAACCTTAACCTGGCAGTATCTTCATCCGTTAGAGTTCACACCCGAAACTAACCCTCAGAAAATATCTTTTATTTTTTATATGACAACAAACATAACAAATTCCATACAATATAATAATAACAGACCGGGTGTCATGACATGACAAATAATAAGATCAGTCCGGAACTTACCATGGCATTGGAAATTCCGGAAGCAGAACGCGAAAAAAGTCTGAATCTCAATGTCGGATACAACAAACTATTTACAGAGTGGGAATTGATCGTCCGTTATACCGGTAGTCTTTCACAGATACAGAAAGATCTCAATATCTCCATAGAAGAATTACTAGGTGGATATGCCATCATCCGCATTCCTCAATATCTAATCGGTACACTATCTGATTACCGGGAGATTGATTATATCGAAAAGCCCAAATCTCTCCTGTTAGAAGAAATGGAGGGAATCGCAGCATCATGTGTAAATACGGTGCAGCAACCACCTTATAGCTTAGACGGAACCGGAGTTATTGTAGCATGCTTAGATTCCGGAATTGATATTTATCATCCTGACTTTCAAAATGCAGATGGAACAACACGTATTCTTACCCTCTGGGACCAAACCATCCCCGGCAATCCACCAGAAGGCTTTCGTACCGGTAGTGTCTATACCTCTGATACGATCAATGAAGCTCTTGCACTTGGAAAGAGTCAGGGTGGAGATGCTCTTCTTCCCAGTTTTGATGTCACCGGACACGGAACCGCTATCTGTGGCATTTTGGCCGGAAACGGCCGTGCATCTGAAGAACGTATTGCCGGTGTAGCACCGGGTGCGGATATTCTTGTTGTCAAACTGGGGAATCCCGATAACCGGGGTTTCCCGCGTACAACCCAGCTTATGTCTGCCATTGATTATGCATTACGCTATGCTATATCTGTCCGAAAACCGATTGCGATCAACATCAGTTTTGGCAATAACTATGGCAATCACAACGGAGATTCCATATTAGAACAATATATGGATACCGTTTCCAGCCTTTATCAAAATGTAATTGTAACCGCAACAGGAAACGACGGTGTCAGTGCCAGACATGCATCCGGCACATTATCCCATAACCATTCAGAAACCATTGAACTCTATGCCGCTGACTACCTGACTTCCTTTAATCTGCAGATCTGGAAATATTATTTAGATGATTTTACAATTCAGATCGAAACCCCAACCGGTATCCGCATCGGACCACTCTCTCCTTACTCCAGAATTCAGAATTACAATCTACCGGAGGATATTCTCTCCATCTACTACAGTGAACCGACTCCCTACAATCCCCAACAGGAAATCTATCTCTCCTGGATTCCCGTCAATAACTATATAACATCCGGTATCTGGCGTATTCAACTTCATCCCGGAAAGACAGTCTCCGGTCATTATGATATGTGGCTGCCGGTTACCGGAAGCACTTCCTCTGAAGTTTCTTTCCTAAAGCCTGACTTGTATAACACCTTAGTGATTCCCTCTACTGCCCGGAATGTAATCTCTGTTGCAGCCTATAATTCGATCAACCAGACATATGCAAACTTCTCCGGCAGAGGTACCTTGTATGATCTCAAGACACATCTTACGGATTACAAACCCGATATGGCCGCCCCGGGCGTCCGTATCAATACTTGTTCCGTCGGTGGAGGGTATCATTCTGTTTCCGGCACTTCTTTCGCCGCACCGTTTGTAACCGGGGCAGCCGCACTACTCATGCAGTATGGCATTGTCAACGGAAACGACCCGTATCTGTACGGTGAGAAGCTCCGGGCATCCCTGATACGCGGTGCCAGAAGGCTTCCTTTTCAGCAGCAGACACCTTCCCCTCTCGTTGGATGGGGTGCCTTGTGTGTAGCAGACAGTCTTTCTTAATTACCATGCTGCTCCTTTACATTTCTCTCTTCTAAATGCTATACTAAAAGAAAAACGAGGAGATCATACATATGAAAAGCTTACACACAAAACACATCGTTATCCTGTCTGCCTGTACGATCGTACTTGGCATCTTTTTGGGATGTCCATTTCTATCTCAGGCTGCATCCCATGACATTACCGTTAAAAATGGTGATCAGCTAAACATTCCTCTCTATACGGGAGATAACGGAACGATCACTACAGACCGCACAACGATCACCATTCCGGAATCTGTCATTACACCGGATCCATCCACAGAAACTACGAAACCGGATGATGCAGCTTCTCTGCCTTCCCAGCCGGATTCCTCAAACAAAAATCCGGAAAATTCTGCACCAGACAAGGGCAATGCATCCGATACTTCAGGCAATCCACCTGCCGTTCCAGATACTTCTGAAACGATTCCTGACAATCCTGTCATAGTGGATCCGAAAAAAAAAGAAGAAGCCATACAGGCATATCTTGATTCCTTGCATTTTATATATAATGCATCCTCCGATTCTTCTGTCCTGTCCTTTGACACACAGACTCATCAATTTCAGGCTCTCAAGCCCGGAAATGCCAGCATCACCATCCAGGCCTTTGAACCGGAAGATCTATGGAATCAGTATCCTGTCTTCACAGCCACGATCACATTTTCTATCAGTGTGGATATGACAAATGTTACACTAACACAGAATGCTTTAACTGCATACTTAAGTCCTATGTATACCTACGGAAAGAAGAAACCTTATTACAGTAGCAGTACTGCCGAATTCCAGATCGGTATCAACAGCAGCTATGTATTCAACCCGGACACAGATTACTCCTTTGATTACTCCAGGCTTCTACAGGTATCTCTCTAGGTAGCGTGGATGAAGCTCTAAAATCCATCTACCCCGAATACATCCGACCTGCTCTCCTATAGTTATACAGAATCGGACAAAGTGCAGATCAATATCACACTGGCCAAAAATGTACTATATATCCGTGCCAATCTAACCGGAACAAATGTGAGACCAACAACTTCCATTATCACCCTGACATTAAGCGGCAAGACCTTTACCATCCCACTTACGTTATCTCCTCTTACCATCTCAAACCAATCCCTTTTATTGGTCAAAGGTAAGAAAAAGGCATTAAAAGTAACCGGAACAACCGAAGCCATTCAATGGACTTCTACCAATTCCAAAATTGCCACCGTCAATTCCAAAGGCGTGATCAAAGGCAGGAAGATCGGTAATTGTGTCATCATTGGTAAAATTGGCAATTCTTATGTAGGCTGTGCTGTCAGTGTAACAACCGCACAGCTTAAGAAAGTCGCCACCTATGCCAATTACATGGGAACCCACTGGACCTACAGCCAGGCAAAGCGTACCCAGACCGGATATTATGACTGCAGTGCATTGGTATGGAAAGCCTATAAGAAATACTCCCGCGTTAATTTCGGCTCTGCTGGTTATCCGGGCGTTGCCTTAAGCGAAGCAAAATGGTGTAATGCTCACCACAAAATGTTAAAAGGCGGATACCGATACCGGAAAATATATAAAATGCACTATAATCCCGGGGATCTCGTCTTCAAATCAACGAATATGAAGAAAAAATACGCAGATATTTACCATGTGGAAATGATCACCGGCTATTATTGTTACGGTGTTTCCTCTACCGGTTCCCCATATATCGACCTGACATGGGGTGCCCGCGGTACCGGTTACGGTGCTGAAGAAGGTTCACTCCTTGGAAGACCAATGAAATAACACTAAACTAACAAAAACAATGGCTGTTGTAAGAGTAACATCACACTTTTACAACAGCCATTCTCTATTCTTTATAAAGGTCTTTCAAAACACTTGATGCATCCATATTCTGATAACCATCCGGATCAGATAATATGATATCTTCTCCTACCGTTTTCCATCGCATCTGTGCATAATGTGTCAGATAGGAAGTACCTCTGCCCACATTCGGATACCGACGATACCAACTCCTATAATACTTCTTCATATAATGTTGCGCTAACTGATATGCTTCACTCTTAACCTTGCCCTCCGGGGTAGCCGTTCCACTGATCTGCACTCCCGCCGGGGACGAATGCAGCAACACGACACTTCCATCCTTACACTGTCCAATAACAATATAGACATGACCACAGCACGAACATGTCGAACTCATAACATCTCCTGCACGATAATCTGTAACCTTCTGACGTTCTACATACGTTCCCCATCCCATATCTGCAAACTTCTCTGCCTGCTTCGAGGCTGCATACACATATCCTTTGCGGTTATCTTCTACATTACGGATATTATAGACACACCATCCAACATACCCAGAGCAATCTAATCCATTATGAATCTGGTAACGGTAATCCCGGTAATTGTATCTTGCCTTCTTATTCTTAGCAAACTTTCTCCAACGCGGACAGGTACCGATCTGTCTGGTCTCTTTTCCTGCTCCGGTATCTGCCCGGTTCCATCCACCGCCCCATACATACATGGTACTTCCCAGCGGAGCCAGTGCTGTCAGCAGAAAATTCCGGATTGTTGACTGTCCCTGTATGGGAACAGTCGTAGACACTGTCTTGCTGTTTGCCCCATAAATCCTGTGCCCTGTCTGATCCAAAGCATATGCCCGTACATAATAATAGTACGTTCTTCCCTTGTCGCACTTCGTCCGGATGCATTTCGTTACCTTCACATCCTCCACAACCGAATAGTCTGTTCGATCAGATTGCCATACTCCCTCGTAGACCTCATAGCCCTGTGCTCCCGCCACAGGTTCCCAGGATACTGCAATCTGATCATATACAGCAGTTGACATAACGCCATCCGGTCGTTTGAGTGATGATCCACTTGCTTTGCAATATAATACATGAATATTTACCATACTACAAAGTATTCCCATCATTAACATAAAATGACTAATCTGCCATTTTTTATCTCGATTATTCATCTATTTTTAATCCGGCCAGCAAAGATCCAAATGGATTATTCGGTATCTCCTCACACTGATAATCAAAGTCTTCAATGACATCTGTCACAACATCTGAGGTATTCGTCTCCACATCCCGGATGCTTAAGCTGATCTTACCATCCTTAACTTCTAATACCTTAACTTTCACTTTCTGTCCAACCGTCAGCACCTCTGATGGTTTCTTGATCCTTTTCATACAGATCTTAGAGATATGCACAAGTCCGGTCAAACCGTTATCCATCTGTACAAAAGCACCATATGGCATCAGCGATTCTACGGTGCCTTCAAAGATCGAACCCGGCACGATCATTGCCATCTTCTCCCTGTCATGTTCTGCCTCCTTCTCCTTCAATACTGCTTTTGCGGAAAGCACTAACTTTCCTTTTGCAGCATCCGCAGTGATCACTTTTGCTTCTACTGTCTTTCCAACGTATTCTTCGGTATTCTCCACAAATGTGAGGGCTAACTGAGATGCCGGAATAAATGCACGGATTCCCTCTAAATAAGCAATAACACCTGCATTTACACTTTCTTTGATCTTAACCGTAACAACTGTTTCCTCTTCTAACATCTTAGTAAGGGTATCCCATGCCGACGCTTCATTGGCCTCCTTCATAGAAAGTTTTACATTTCCCCTTCCATCATCGGTCTCAATGACAACTGCTTCTACACTCTCTCCAATCTTCAGATCTTTCATTGCCGAAAAATCCGGATCATCTGATAATTCCGTAAGCGGAATAACACCCGGTGCATAATATCCCAGATCTATTGTCACTTCATCATCATTAATATCTACGATCATTCCACGAATAACTTCACCCTCTTTGATCACGCGAAATGAATTCGTCAGTTCCTGTTCATAGTCTTTCATTGATTCCATATTCTCTGTCCTCCTATTCCGGCACATCTTATGTATCCTGCTATTCGCAAACCACTGATTACTGTGCTGACTTCTATCATAGCAAAGATATATTTTTCCTGCAATCCTTTTTGTCACACCTGTATGTTACCTGCATATTATAACAGTGTAAAGATATTTGGAGGAATTCCTTATGGGTGACTTATCTGCAACAGGATGCTGCGGTGGCGGCGGATTTGGCGGTAACAACTGCTGCTGGATCATTATTTTACTTCTTCTTTGTGGTAACTGCGGTGGCGACTGTGGTTTCGGCGGTAGCGACGGATGTGGTTTCGGCGGTGGTAACTGCTGCTGGATCATCATCCTGCTCCTTCTTTGCAGCTGCTGTGGCAACGGTTCTAACAATTCCGGCTGTGGCTGCGGATGCTAATATTCTCTAATCAGAGAAAACGCTGCCACCACTAGTTCATATTTTGTTTCAAGGCAGCAAAAGGGCTATCATACAATGTACGATAGCCCTTATCTTTGACCTTATACCGGAGAATTGGTATGCTTCTTCTCCACCAAAACTGCCGCCGGTTTTCCCGTAAGCCGGATCAGATCCTGATATAGGATCTGTCTCGTCTGTTCCGGGACAATCTCAGCGTCAACAAAATGTCTGTCCAAAACCATGTCACTATTCATATATCGTTTCTGATACTCCGCTAACTGTTCTTTCAGAAACTCTTTTTTCTCTATTCCTTCTAACTTTGCAAGCTGACTGTGACTGATCACTGCGACTGCTCCTTCTGCCTTCATAACTGCCACTTCCACGTCCGGCCATACATAAGACCGGTCCGCTCCTAACTGCTTGCATCCTAAGAATATATACGGACCGCCATAAGCCTTACGCAGGATAACAGTCAATTTAATTGTCGTTGCATTCGCATATGCATGGATCATTTTGGCTCCATGACGAATCAGCCCTTTATATTCCTGTTCCGCTTCCATAACAAATCCGGTAGAATCCGCAAATGTCAGGATTGGAATATTATAACAGTCACAATACTGTACAAATCTTGTCGCTTTATCTGCACTATCCACATCGATCGAACCATTCTGATAAAGAGTCTGGCTTGCCACTATACCTACTGTAATACCCCCTAATTTGCCAAATCCCACTACAATATTCTTTGCAAATTCTTTGTGTACTTCTAACAATGTATCTTCATCTAATATCTCTTCTAAGACAGGTCTCACATCATAGCCTTCCTGCTTATCCTTCGGAAGCAGCAACCGGATATCCGAAAGATCTTTCTCATGATATGTGTCTGTCCGATATCCCCGCTCCTTGGAATAGCATGGCGGAAGCATATCAATCAGCTTACGAACCTGTGCATAACACTCCCTCTCCGTATTCATACGAAAATGTGCTACACCACTAACTGCAGAATGAATCGAAGCCCCTCCTAATTCTTCGATCAGATAGTCTGTTCCTTGTACCTCATTGATGACTTTGGCTCCTGTTACAAACAGATTACTGATCTTTTCGATCGTAAACACAAAATCAGTCAGTCCCGGTGAATACACAGCACCTCCCGCACAGGTTCCGGCAATAATCGCAATCTGTGGGATTGCACCTGATGCCATAGTATTCATACGGAACAATTCTCCACAACCGGCAACTGATGCAGCGCCTTCCTGTATTCTCGCACCTCCACCATCATAAATCCCAATGATCGGCTTTCTCTGTATAATTGCCTCTTTGATAATTGCTATGATCTGCTGACTATGCTGATACCCGAATGTCCCGCCCATATGCGTAAAATCCTGTCCATAAAAATACACTCTCTGTCCATATATATTACCATAACCTGTAATCACACCATCATATCCGGTATACTTATCCTCCGGATAATATTCCACAAAACTCTCCGGATCAAACAGCAGCCGGATTCTCTCCACGATGTGTAACTTATCCCTCTTATGCTGCTTGCCGATACTATATGGATTCACCTGTTCTAAATACATATTTCCTCCTATCGGGAAGACCTTCCCTGCTCCTCATTTTTTGATCTTTGCATCATATTCTAGCATACCCACTATCGAAAAGAAACTTCTTTTTCCCCGTATATTATTATAATTGGGGATTTCTTTTTTCCTATATTTATAGTAAAATATAGGTATATTTGTTTGAGAAAGAAGAGGATCGCAAAATGTCAACAATCAGACCGATTCAGTCTATAGATACTTATACATATCCGACTAATTCCGCACAGGATACTACCGGAGCCGCATTCGAACAGGTTCTGCAACAGGAAACCATTGTCTATGCCGAAACAGCCGATGACACTACTTTCATGAATCCGCAGGGCTCTCTTACCGTAACTCCGGCAACCATTGTCTCCGGTACAGCAACCGTTTTCCCGGATTCCTCTGCAACAACTCCTTCAGAGTTAGAACCAATCTTTGATCAAGCTGCCAGACAGTACGGAATCAGTAAGGATCTTCTGATGGCTGTTGCAAAAGCAGAATCCAATTATAACCCTTCCGCTGTATCCGGTGCAGGGGCAATTGGTATCATGCAGCTTATGCCTGACACTGCGAATAACCTTGGTGTCAGCAACCCTTATGATGCAACGGAGAATATTATGGGGGGGGCCAGATATCTGTCCCAATTACTTACTCAATATAACGGAGATGCCTCCCTTGCATTAGCCGCATATAATGCCGGTTCCGGCAATGTAGCCAAATACGGAGGAATCCCCCCTTTCAAAGAAACTCAGAATTATGTCAGTAAAGTATTAGCAGATGCAGGAATGACATCGGCACCGTCTTCAACTGCTGCCACAATCTACGCAGTTGCCGCAGCCAGTGCTACCTCTACACTCTAATACCCGGAATCTATTACATCGTATTTACAGAAAGGGTACCCTATGATCCAGATTGATAATGTCACCAAAACCTACAACAACTCTGTCCGGGCTGTTGACCGGTTGAATCTCACGGTTAACAACGGCGAGATCGTTGGTTTCATCGGGCCGAATGGTGCCGGCAAGACAACAACGATCAAGATGCTGACCGGCATTCTAAAGCCGGATTCCGGCTCTGTTATCATCAACGGCTACAATATGTCTACCGAACCATTGAAAGCCAAACAGGCCATCGGATATATTGCAGACAGCCCTGACATGTTCTTACGTCTAAAGGGCATCGAATTCATGAACCTGATCTCCGATATTTACAAAGTCCCATCAGATGTACGCAAAGAACGGATTAAGACCTTTGCATCCCGCTTTGACTTAACAGATGTCTTAGATGAACCCATGCAGAACTATTCGCATGGTATGCGTCAGAAAATGATGGTTGCCGCTGCCTTGGTACATGACCCGGCAGTATGGATCTTAGATGAACCGTTAACCGGACTTGATCCAAAGTCTGCATTTGCTCTTAAGACAATGATGCGCGAACATGCAGATGCAGGTAATTCCGTTTTGTTCTCCACACATGTACTTGAAGTAGCTGAGAAATTATGTGATAAAGTGATCATTATTAACCAAGGCCGAACCCTGTTCTACGGAACATTGGATGAATTAACTGCCCGTTACCCGGATATGGATCTTGAAAAGATCTTTTTGGAGATGACTGCCCATGAATAGTTATATTACTCTTACCAAAACATTTATAGCATCCATCAGCATGAGCGAGCCACAGGACAAACGCAGAAAGATCATTATCTTAATTCTTTCTCTGTTTGCTGTATTCGGTGTACTGCTTCCTGTTGCCATTGCAGTTGGTATTCTGGTAAAACTTATGACCGAGACATTACTTCCGATCGGATGTCAGGCACTTGGAATCCAGTTAATGTTCCATGTGATCTGTCTGTTTACCGTTATCTTTGGAATCAACGTGATCTTTAACGAGTTCTATTTTTCCAATGATATTGAATATCTGTTACCATGGCCGTTACGTGCATATCAGATCGTTGCATCCAAGTTCACCGCCGCATTCTACAGTGAGAACATCATGCAGGTAATTCTGGTGCTCTCCTGTATCATCGGCTATGGCATTGGTTCTAAGATGGGCATTCTTAACTGGATATTATCCGCCTTAGGAATCATTACCTTACCTATCCTGCCACTTACATACTGTGCGATCTTAAGTATGCTGTTGATGGCATTTACCAGAGTCATCCGCAACAAAGACCGGATTCAGAAGATATCCGTTTCCCTGATCTTTCTTATGGTGATTGCTTTAGTCGCTTCCATCGGTTTCTTACAGAATATGGACATCGACACTTATATTGAGACTTTGGCAAGCGGAGATCAGACTTTTTTCAAAGTTATGAATATTATTTTTCCAAACGTTCCACTTTTTGTGAAGACATTTAGCGAGGGAAACATTGTTGCATTATTGGCTTACGTCGTCATTCACGTTATTGCTGTGGGAATTATGTTGCTGCTTTCAGAGGTATTATATTTCCGCGGTGTGATCGGATTAACTTCTGCCGGCAATAAAAGTCACAAAAAGTCTCTTGACAAGCTTCTTTCCCAATGCAAACAAAAAAGTCCTGCCTATTCTTATTTTTTGAAAGAGGTGCGGATTCTGGTACGTACTCCGGTATTTTTCACCAACTGCATTGCGATCAACTTCTTGTGGCCGATCTTCGTCTATGCAATGATCAAGATCATGCATTATAACATTACATTAGAATTTTTAAGAAGTCAGTATGCAGAGCGTAATCTACGGATACAACTCTTCTTCCTACTTGGAATTGTTGGAATCTCCGTTTTAGTCGCTGCTATTAACAGCCTAAGTTCCAATGCTATTTCCCGTGAGGGCAAACATTTTTCCTTCATGAAATATATACCGGTTCCTTATGAAACCCAGTGGAATGTCAAAGCATTTGTAGGAATCCTGTTTCCGGCAGCCGGCGTACTTATTTTCTTCCTGCCGGCATGCATTATCATCCGGATTCCGGTTGTACACATCATCTTATTTACATTATTAAGTCTGATGTCTATTACCTTTGTATCCGATATGGGAATCTATATTGATTCCATTCAGCCGAAGCTGATCTGGGACGACGAAATGAGTGCATTACGTGAGAATTATAACACCTTCTTTGCTATGGCAATTGCAATTGCATTTACTGCCATTGTCTGCGTTGGTGGATTCTTCTTATTCTGTAACACCCATATCACAATTGGATTCACCGCTCTCATCTTAGTTATCATCTTAGCCATTGCGAATCTGATCGTCTTATATCTGACCAACCGATCCGGTGTCCGCAACCTAGAAGAACAGGAGGAAGCTTAAGCCTTCTCCTGTTCTGTATTTCTATCTATTACTGCTTCTTTGTTACAATTCCTTTTTCTAATAAGATCTCCGGATAATAAGATGATTTTGCTTTGCGAAGTCCTACCTCTCCCAGATCCTCTTCCCGGTTCACATATACATAATTCTCTAATTCATGACGGACAAACTCACGATTGATAATTGGATATGCACCTTGGATGTCTGCATATGCCTTTTCAAAATGAACAACAAAAGCATTATCCGTCAACCGCTCTCCCAGTGTAATAGCAATGATCCTGCCATCTGCCCGTATCGCACCTCCGGTCACTCCCAATTGTTCCCTATGCCGTATCGCATACACTACCAGTTTCGATTCATCAATCTTATCATACTCGATCGTATCTTCTCCATCCATGCAATTGGCCATGCACCAATGCATTGCCATTCTTGCACATTCCTGTTCGTTACTATCATTGATCGGTTCGTAACTCCAATCCGGATGCTGCTCTTCAAAACGATGAATATGATTGCGTTTGCCATGCAGTTTCTTACCTGCTAATGTCGCTAATTTTTCTCCGGAATATATATAATCACAATAATCACGATTCACTGTCATTTGATATTGTCCCGGATACCATTCCTCAATCTGTTCAAATTCCTGCTGCATTACACAATGCATCCGCAATGGCTGTTTCTGCTCCATTGCAAGCCTACAGATCTCATCAAATAATGCTTTGCCATCTAATGAATCCTGAATGTCACAGGAATATGAATACACACCATCCTCTTCCAATGACCGGAATAGCAGTTCTCCATTTCGGAAAGCAATCTCCGTCTTGTAGTATCTTGCCCATAATACTGCATTCGCCGGTGACATCTCACAGCACAACTTTGTATTATTCTTCATCGCAAACTTAATCCTGTCTATATCTTCTATCGTTGGAACATAAAAATTCATGATCTATCTTCTTTCTATATCTTATATAATCATATTATTGTCGGGCACCTGCCTATATGGCTTCCCTCAGTTAATGCATATCCATCCATCAGCCACCGGCAACCATCCTGTCAAATGATCGACAACATAAAAGGGAATGTATGAATACACTCCCCTTCTATTCTACCATACTCTGACATATTCTATTCCGGATCTTCTAACAACACATCCACATCATTGTAACCATAGTCCATTAATGCTTTTCTTATCTTATGCTTTGTATCTTCATTGGCATTAATATTGACCTTCTCGTAAAGCGCAACTACATAGCCAACCCACTTTTCATAAATCTTATTCCGGACATCTGCATTCGCAGTCATTGCCCTTGCCTTCCGGGCTTCTTCTACAGACTTCTCCTGCTTTGGAAGAATCGGTTCACTAGCTTCCCTTTCTGCTTCTTTCTCCGCATCTACCGCAGCAATTACATTCTCCACTCCGTCAGACAAAGTTCCGGTAATATCTACAATTCCCGGATCATTTTTACCCAAATTCTTC
>USBM01000038.1 GCA_900552885.1 uncultured Clostridium sp.
TGCGAGTCGTAATGCGAATGTGCCTGCTGCAACATGACACCACCCAAAAGCCGGGTTCACAACCTAAAACACATGCGTCCGTCCTCACTTACGCTGTGCAAGGGTGTTAGAGTTTTACATGGAGATCCAGCCGAATGCATTTGCAATGGAACTGATCAGTATGATTGCTGCAAAGATCGGGCACAGATACTGGATCATAAAGCAGAATATTTTTTTGCGGCGGAATCGATTTTCGCCCTTGAGGACTTCTTCTTCGATTGCGGCAATACCTGCTACTCTCGATATGAGAAGACAGGTTGCGATTGCGGCAATCGGCATCATAACAGAATTCGTCAGGAAGTCAAAGAAATCCAAAAATTGCATACCAATTAGTTTGATACCGGCCAGTGGACCATATCCAAGGGAAGACAGGCTTCCTAAGATGACGATCAGAATACCGACAAATACAGTTGCTTTTTTACGGCTCCATCCTAATTCATCCTCAAAGGTAGACACTGCACTTTCTGTCAGTGCAATAGAACTGGTTATGGCTGCAAATAATACTAACAGGAAGAATAGGATACCGATTCCGGTACTGAATCCCATACTTGCAAACATTTTTGGTATTGTGATAAACATAAGGGATGGACCGGCCTGCAGGGCATCTGGATCACCGCCGGAAAATGCAAATACAGCCGGAATGATCATAAGTCCAGCCATGATTGCAATAGCCGTATCGAAAATCTCTACGTTTTCGGTAGCATTTTCGATAGATACATCTTCTTTCATATAAGAACCAAAAGTGATCAGAATTCCCATTGCAATGGAAAGAGAATAGAACATCTGACCCATTGCGGTTACAACTGTCATCCAGGAGAAATTTTTCATATTTGGAACAAGGAAGTATTTCACACCGGCTAAGGCTCCCGGTCTGGTAACTGAATAGATAGTGATTATGATTGACAGGATTACCAGGACCGGCATCATGAACTTGGAAACCCGCTCAATTCCGTTACGGACACCGGCATATATGATGATGATGGTAAACAGGGCAAACGCCAGAAAGCAAAGCTCGGTTGATATGCCATTGGATATAAAGTCTGTGAAATAACCATCCTGTGCCAGTAACTGGCTGTTGCCCTGAATATAGCCCAATAGGTATTTGATTACCCAGCCACCGATTACAGAATAGTAAGGAACGATTAAGAGTGGAATGATCGCATTGATCCAGCCACCAAAAGAAAGCCATTTGGAAGAACCAAACTTGTGAAAGGCACCGACCGGACTTTTCTTGGTCATACGTCCGATTGCTGTCTCTGCAACGATCATGGTATAACCAAACGTTAATGCTAACAGTATATAGATGAGCAGAAAAATACCGCCGCCGTACTTCGCTGCCAGATATGGAAATCTCCATATATTTCCTAATCCGACAGAAGCCCCGGCTGCGGATAAGACAAATCCTATTTTCCCAGAAAATGAACTTCGAGTTTGTGAATGTTTTTTCATTATAATATCCCCTTCTCCTTCATAAAGTGTTGCAATCATATGTAAAGTACAAGCATATCATAGGATAGGGAAAAACACAAGCAGACAATCACTAGGTTAGCATGGAAAAGGACATAACTACGATACCTAAGATCACAAGGATAACACCAGTTACCCGGTTCAAGGTCTTTGGAGTTGCCTTGTTTGCAAATACAGCAGCGACTCTTGCCCAAAGAAGGGTGAAGAGAATGCAGAGGATCCAGACGGTCCAATCCGGCATACCGCCGATCGCAAAGTGGGATGCCGCTCCGGTAAATGCAGTAAATGTCATAATGAATACGCTCGTTCCAACGGCGGTTTTCAATTCATAGCCAAGTACAGAGGTTAAGATGAGTAGCATCATCATACCTCCACCGGCGCCAATGAAGCCGCAGATAAAGCCGATCATGACACCACATACGATGGACTGGATCACACGTTTCTTCGCAGAGACACGTTCCATTGCCTCCTTGGTGGTCATAACCGGTTTGACAATGAACTTGATACCTAACAGGAAGGTCATGAACACGGAGAAATTACCCATGGTGGCAGACGGCACCAGACTGGAGACGTAACTGCCCACAATGGTGAAGATCAGGACACTTATCATCATGATAATTCCGTTTTTGATGTCTAAGTTCTTATTTTTTCCATATGTATATGCAGAAACTGCGCTTGCCAATACGTCAGAGGACAAGGCGATACCGACTGCCATATAAGGTTCCATATCCAGAAATGTAATCAGCATGGGACTAATCACTGCGGCAGCACTCATTCCGGCGAATCCGGTACCGAGTCCGGCTCCCATTCCGGCAAAAAATGTAACAAGAATCATCATAAGTATATGCATATATCATTTCCTCCTGTTGTAATAGATGTATTAGTTGATTGATAAAAGACAATTATTCTAATGGGACATATTAGCATGCATGAACATAAATTGCAAACGTTTTCACAAATTTTTAATATATTGTAATACCGGATAATTTTTGAACATGTTTTTGTATAGTGAATCAATGAAAAAGCAGAATTTCTTGTCCAATATGAGGAATAATAATTATATGAAAATGTATCAGGAGGTATGAGATGTGCAGATAGAAAACAAGAGTGTGGTAGAACGTATAGAGAAATATTTGAGACGTTTAGGAACTGATGAGAAATTCGAGGCGGTTCGTGCCGATTTTGTGAAGGAATTTAAGGAAGTGGATGCGGCAGATATTATGCAGGCGGAGCAGCAGTTATTACAAAATGGTACACCGTTAGAAGAGGTACAGCGGTTATGTGATGTACATGCTGCGTTATTCCACGGAAAAACAGGGGAAGAACAGATTGCCAATGCTGAGGCGGAATCGATCGAGGCAATCAAACAAAGGCGTCAGAATTCTGTGGAGGCATATACAAAGATAGAAGGACACCCGATCCGGACATTTGTATTAGAGAATGAGGTGTTAGAAAGTCTGTTAGTGCAATGCAGGGAGGCGATCGCACATGGTGAGATGAAGGATGAGCTATTTGACCGTCTGCGTGAGATTTCTGTGCATTATGCGAAGAAGGGGGATCTGTTATATCCACATTTAAAAGTGCAGTATAAGATTAGTGGACCATCTGCGGTTATGTGGACGGTGGATGATGAGATCCGGGATGCATTAGCGGTTTTGGCAAGAGATTCGGTAAGAGATGTAAGATGGATGAACCGGCTGCAGGAAGTGTTGGCTCGGATTGAGGAAATGATATACAAAGAGCATAACATTTTGTTCCCGAATTGTACGCTCAATTTTGCAGAAGAGGAATGGATGAAGATATACCGGGATTCCAAAGACTATCCGGAATGTTTCGGTGTGGAAAATGCTATCTGGCAACAGGCAGAACAATATTTGGATCATAGACAGCAACCAAAAAAAGGTAAGACAGAAGATGAGATTGTAATGAAGGGTGGTCATATGACGGTAGGGCAATTAGAAGCGATGTTGAATACGATCCCATTGGAGCTTACTTTTGTGGATGTAGATAATATCAACCGTTATTTCAATGAGGGGCCGAAGGTGTTCAAACGTCCGGGGATGGCAATCGACCGGGAAGTATTTTCCTGCCATCCGCCGAAGATTGAGCAGATGGTAAGGAAAATAATCGAGGACTTCCGGAATGGAACGAGAGATCAGGTCCTGGTATGGACGAATAAGAATGGACGTACCATGCTAGTCACCTACATGGCAGTCCGTGACCGGAATCATTGCTATATCGGAACTGTAGAAGTTGTACAGGATATGGAATTTGCCAGAGAACATTTTATGGGAAACAACCGATAAGCAGATTTGTAACCGGATAAATGATTAACGAATGAGCTGCATATCTTCGATCACCCAGTTTTCCTGTTCCATATGGTATTCTGTTTGGCAGTATGGACAAGTGTGCTGTCTGACCGCATCAAAGCTGCCACCACAGTTGTGGCAGTTTACGGATGTGATAGAGAAGCCCGGTGTTTCTGTATGGGAAACATCTTTACTGATGGTCACATCAATGCAGTCACCGGTCTTTTTAATCTTTCCGTTGATATCGTTATAATTGATCCACCAGGTACGGAGTGTCATACGTAGGATGTTGCCTTTCTGTTCTATGTGTTTTACCACAAAGGAGGAAATGTGCGTCATTTCTATAATATCCTGAAAACGTGTGTCCAATGTATCTGCCTTGTAGGCGGTTAGTGCGGCAGGGTCTTTTGCGAATACAGTCATTCGGATCAAGGAGATAATCTGCCCTTCGAATTTCTCAAAGGAGAAGTAGGGATCATATTGGCTTAAGGCTCTTTTAATCGTTCCTTTTGCTGCAAGACTTCGGAACATAGGGATTCTCTTACGCCCATCTCTGTCAAACAGCATACCGATCAACAGGATGTTAGAGAGCAACAGACCGAATATACCGCCGCCAAGCAATGCGGTAAAGTAACTTCCAAACAGTGCCAGTGGCGGTGCAATATCCGGGTCTGCCAACATTCCGATCAGACTTAGAACGAATACAACTGCGATGGAGATAGAGACGATATTACGGTTAAATGCCAAGCCTTTGCTGCTGGATTTTGTGTACACAAAATGAAAGTTTGTTACGCGGGGATACAGATCTGTAATCTGAAACTGGGTGTTACAATAGCGGCAGCCCTGTGTCAGCTCACTTACCAGACTTACCGCACCGCAATTCGGACAGGTAAGAGTCAGGCTGTCTAATTGTGCTTCGTTTGGAGAGTGAAGAACAGTGTCATACATAAATTCATTGGTATCACGTTCATAGATTGTAGAACCGTCTCTTAGAAAGGCAAGATGTTTGTCTATGTTTTCATTACTCCGGTCGGCCGTATACCACAGTGTCTTTTGGGGAATCGTAGAAGTTCCTAAGGTATTTTTTCCAGGAGTAATCCGATATGTGATCAGTAAGTGTCTGTTCTTCAGACGATCCTGTTGGAGACGGAGATAATAAGCAGTATCTCCGTCGCAGCTTTTTGGAAGTTCATCCTTTGCATACCAGTTGTTTAACTCCTGTGCAAAACGGTCAAACATACCCCGGCTTTTATCCCATTGTGGGGTATATTCTTTAAACGCTTTGCTGTCATTTCTATATTTGATAATACGGGGAATTCCAACGGTGCATAAGATACAGCCGATCGCAAGGGATACAAAACGAACAGGAATACTCACTTCACATAGAAAAATGGAGTCAATTGCAATACCGACGGCTAAAAAGCCGACTCCCTGCATAAAGATGTTGAGCTGCGGTTCAGAAACGGGATGTTTCCTTGCCTGTATGGATAGATTAGGTATAATACTCATAAAGGATCTCCTCCTCATAATGTAGATACCAATATTATAAGGGTTGAATAGATGAATGTCTACCCAAAGAGGCTCCATCGTATTTGTAATTTGAATCTGTAGCACGGGAATTGTACACTTGCATGGCTTGTGGTCTGCGTGGTACAATATGATATACATAAGCTTATGTTATGGTAAGAAACAGGAGAGGACAGTATGTTTGAGAAGAAAGAGATTATATATAGTGAGACATTAGGGGTATGTCAGGTGGCCGAGCTTACCAGGTTAGGTGCCAAGAACGGTGAGCAGGTTCTATATTATGGTTTGAAGTCGATTGCAGATAAGAAGAAAGTGTCTTATATTCCGGTGGATCATCATCAGGTATTGCTAAGACCGCTGATTACCTATGAACAGGCGAAGGAGTTAGAGGCGAATCCGCCGGAGGATATGACTGATCTGCAGAGGGGTGAGATTGAGTATGTATTGGCAAGAGGGCAGAAAATGTAGCAGATTAATAACAGCTATAAGGATGTAGATGCATTGTAGGAATATATAGAAAAGGACAGATGTCATGCACATTAGGTGCATGGTACCTGTCCTTTTGGGTTCATATGTGATATGTTAGGGATTATTTGCTTCCCGTAGAACCGAAGCCTCCTTCACCACGAACGGTTTCGCTTAACTCAGAAGTTTCTTCAAAATGAGCTGCCAGATACGGAGTAATCACTAACTGGGCAATTCGTTCCTGCGGTTCGATCGTAACCTCTGTATTACTGTGATTATGTAAAGCCACCATAACTTCACCACGGTAATCGGCATCAATGACACCTACTTTGTTGGCAGGTGCTAAGCCCTTCTTAGAAGCCAGACCGCTTCTTGCATAGATAAGGCCTGCGTATCCGGCAGGAATCTCCATAGCAAGTCCGGTTGGGATCAGTTTTGTCTCACCGGGAGCAAAGGTGGTATTCTGTGTAATGCAGGCATATAGGTCAGCACCTGCAGCGTATTCGGAACCATAAGTTGGCAAAGTGGCGTGTTCATTTAGTCGCTTGATTGGTACATTTGTAGTTAACATAATATTATCCTTTCGCACATACATGAATTAGATAATTGACAAATTCATGAAAATGTAAGTGTTTGTATATACATGTGGTAGCTGAGCCTTTAATAAATGGAGAAGTCCTTAGAGTCATCCCATAAAATGACTTGGTTGCCGGCGAGGGATTCTTGCACTTTGATAATGCGCTGGTTTGAAGAACCGCGGAAACGGAGTGCAAGATCTTTCTTGGCTTCTACAAATTCACCATCCACCAATATATCGATATAGGAAAGCATCTGTCTGGTTTCTTCCCATTTGGAGCACATTGTTTCTAATAAGTCTTTCTCATAATCATATCCGGTATAGCACCAGATATCTTTTTGTGGAAAGCGTGTCTTGATCTCTTTTAACAGAGGAAGCAGTGCAATTTGGTTATTGTGTTCAAATGGTTCTCCACCAAGCAGGGAGAAACCGTGTATATAGCTAGGCTGTAATGCCTCTATGATCTCGTTGATCACATCACTGTCAAAGGGTTTGCCAAAGTTAAAATCCCAGGTCTCCGGGTTGAAGCATCCGGGACAGTGGTGGGTGCAGCCACTGACAAAGAGGCTGACACGGACACCGGGACCATTGGCAATGTCATATTTTTTAATATCTGCGTAGTTCATAATTATTCGTCCTCGTATTGCACCCCTTCACATGAAGAAGGGGAACTATTCAAAATTGTTATGGAAGATGGTTCCATGCGGTATATGTTCCTGTCAGGTGTGAATCATATCACAAGTGCAGGACTCTTGCTTTGATCTCTTTGGTCTTACCAACATTCCAGAAGTTCTCGCCTAAGTAACCACAAGTTCTTCTTGTTACATTCATCTTGGCATGATCTTTGTTGCCGCATTGTGGACATTCCCATTCATTGTCGTCATTGATGAGAATCTCGCCATCATAGCCACATACATGACAGTAATCGGACTTGGTGTTAAATTCGGCATACTGAATATTATCATAGATGAAACGTACGACCTCTGCAAGAGCATCTAAATTATTCCGCATGTTAGGAATCTCTACATAAGAGATGGCACCGCCGGAAGATATCTTCTGGAACTGGCTTTCAAATCGGAACTTGCTAAAGGCATCGATATGTTCTCTGACATCTACATGATAAGAGTTGGTATAATAGCCTTTGTCGGTTACATCCGGAATACTTCCAAAGCGTTCTAGATCAATCCGCGCAAAACGATAGCACAGAGATTCTGCCGGGCTTCCATAAAGACCAAATCCAATTCCGGTCTCAGCTTTCCATTTGTCTGTAGCAGCACGCAACCGGTTCATGACACGAAGTGCAAATTCCTGTCCTTCCGGAGTAGTGTGGCTGCAGCCTTTCATTAACTTGGTTACTTCGTATAATCCGATGTATCCAAGCGAAATGGTGGAATATCCATTAAGTAGTAATTCATCAATCTTTTCACCCTTTTCAAGCCGGGCAATGGCACCATACTGCCAGTGTACCGGGCTGACATCCGAGGTTACCCCCATCAATGCATTATGCCGGCACATTAAGGCTTCGTAGCAGAGATCCAACCGTTCTTCTAACAGACTCCAGAACTTTTCTTCGTCACCATTGGCAATAATGCCGATCTGTGGCAGGTTCAGGCTGACAACGCCCTGATTGAAACGGCCCTCAAACTTGTAATTGCCGTTCTCATCTTTCCATGGTGTTAAGAAGCTGCGACAGCCCATGCAGGAGAAGACATTGCCTTCATAATTCTCACGCATCTTCTTGGCGGAAATGTAATCCGGATAAAGGCGCTTAGAGGAACATTTGACGGCAAGCTCTGTAATGTAGTCATACTTGCCACCCTTCAGGCAATTGTGTTCATCTAATACATAGATTAACTTTGGAAAGGCTGGTGTGATGTAGACACCCTGCTCATTCTTGATGCCCTCAAGCCGCTGACGGAGAATCTCTTCTATAATAAGAGCATTCTCTTCAATGTATTCGTCATCTTTATCCAGATTAAGGAAAAGAGTAACAAATGGGGACTGACCGTTGGTTGTCATTAATGTATTGATCTGATACTGGATTGTCTGTACACCGGAACGCAGTTCGTCTTTCAGACGTTCCTGAACCATTCGTTCGATGATATCTTCTGATACCGTGTCACCGAATTCTGCAGTGATCTTCGTCTTGAACTTATGATATGACTTCCTCAGATACTTGCCAAGGTGCCTTACGTCGACAGACTGACCACCGTACTGGCTGCTGGCAACGGCTGCAATCACCTGGGTCATAACGGTACAGGCAACCTGAAAGCTCTTTGGGCTCTCGATTAATTTGCCATTCATTACCGTTCCGTTATCTAACATATCTCCGATATTGATCAGACAGCAGTTGAAGATCGGTTGTAAGAAATAGTCGGCATCATGGAAATGCAGAATTCCTTCTTCGTGCGCTTTGGAGATCTTCTCAGGGAGCAGTACACGCTTGGTGAGGTCCTTTGACACTTCACCGGCAATTAAGTCACGCTGGGTAGAGGCAACAGTGGCGTTCTTATTGGAATTCTCTTCCATAACATCTTTGTTGCGGTTCTGTATTAAGCTAAGGATGGAATCATCGGTTGTGTTAGCTTTACGGACCAATTCTCTGGAATAGCGGTAGATAATGTATGTCTTCGCAAGTACGAACTTCTTCTCATCCATTAATTTCTGCTCGATAATATCCTGAATATCCTCTACTAACATTCTCGAACGGTTCCTGCTCTCGATGGAGGTAATAATATCTTCAATTGTGTTATCCGTTACTTTCTCAGAGGGAGCAACCTCCGAATTCGCTTTCTGAATAGCACGCTTGATCTTATTTCTGTCATAGGAAACAGTAGAGCCGTCTCTCTTGATAACCTTCATAATTCTTCTCCTTCTCATATATTCTTGTAACTGAACTTATTGTGATTATATGGATCATGATTCACTCAATCCCCAATATCTAGGGGCAGAGCCTAAAAACAATCCTATTATAACACTCTATATAGGGTTTGTAAATATGAAATAACACTATATCATGTAGACAGAGCGAAAAATAGAAAATTCTTATTTTATAAGAAAAAGATAACAATCATGGTATTTTTGTGAACTTTTTTCAAATTCTCTTTCTTTTTATATTGTTTTGTGATATAAATTAAACTATGTGTACACTTACGTACGGTACAAATATAAGATACAATGTATAGAAGGGATTTTGATGATGAAGAAACAAAGAGTTGGTGCTATTGTATTAGCCGGAATGATGATGCTAAGTATGACAAGTTGTGGGAATAGTAAGGCAAAGGCCTACAGCAAGTATGTAACCTTAGGAGATTACAAGGGAATTGAGTATACGAAAACAGTCGCAGAAGTGACAGAAGATGATATTCAGAGCAAGTTAGATTCTTTTGTGGATGGCTTGGCAGAGACCAACGAAGTAACGGATAGAGCGGTAGAAGATGGGGACATCGTGAATATTGATTATGTAGGAACTATGGACGGAGAAGAGTTTGAAGGCGGAAGCGCAACCGGCCAGGATTTGACAATCGGATCGAAATCTTTTATTGATGGTTTTGAGACCGGCTTGATCGGACATAATATAGGCGAAGAAGTTTCTTTAGATCTGCAGTTCCCGGATCCATATCCGAATAACACAGATTATTCAGGTAAGGATGTGAATTTCAAGGTGACGATCAATAAGATCTCTGTAAAGACAACACCGGAATTGACAGATCAGTTGGTGAAAGACAATACGGACTACGATACGATTGATGCCTATAAGGAATCCATCAAAGAAGATCTTGAGAAAACCAATGAGTCTAATGCTGAGAAACAGGCTAAGAGTGATATCTTTGATAAAGCAGTATCAAATTGCAAGATTACAGGATATGATGAAGAAGAGGTCAAAGATCTTGTAGATGAAGAGTTCAAGAGCTTTAAGAATACGGCAGAGAGCTATAAGAGTTATGGTTATTCCTATGAAGATGTTCTTTCTATGAATGGTTATGATTCAGAGGATGCATTAAAGAAGGGTATCACAGAATATGTGAAGAAATATTTAGACCAGAAGATGGTATTGTATTGTATTGCTGCAAAAGAAGGAATTAAAGTAAGCAGCGAAGAGACGGATAAGAAAGTTCAAGAATATATGGATAACTACAATGTGAAGACCAAGGAAGAGGTATATGACTACTTTGGTGATGATTACTTTGAGGTAGCTGTTCTTTCTGAGAAAGTTATGGATTTCCTGAAAGAGAATGCCAAATTAGTAGATAGTACAGAAGCAGATTCTGAAGATACGGAAGCTGCAGATAAGGATACAACGGAAGCAACTACGGCAGAGGCGAAGGATGCAGATAGTGAAGATGTGACAGAGGCAGAGGACACTGATAGCGAGAATACTTCAGAAGAGCCGGAGTCAACAACAGAGAATACCGAAGCAACGACAACAGAGGCTGAGTAGTAGGAACATAAGATGGGCTGCTGATTTTAATTAATTGGCAGCTCGTTTTGTTTTGCGATTGCAAAAGGAAAACTATTTGTAGCTTACCGGTTTGGTCCGGGTGTATGGCTGGCGAGATGGTTGAGTGATAAATGATTTTTCGTTGACATCATTTGCACGGTCATGTATAATAGTAAAATGAATGCGAATGCATTAATTTAATAGGATGGAAGGGCGAGTCAGATGGCAGAGAAGAAGAATCTTTTGACCGACAAAGGTCTTAAAAAGTTAGAGGATGAGTTACAGAATTTACGAGTAGTCAAACGTAAAGAAGTTGCACAGAAGATCAAGGAAGCAAGAGAGCAGGGTGACTTATCAGAGAACGCGGAATATGATGCTGCAAAGGACGAGCAGAAAGATATCGAAGCAAGAATTGAGGAATTAGAGTCAATTCTTAAGAATGTAGAAGTTGTATATACGGATAATGTTGATAGCGAAAAAGTAAATGTTGGTTGTGCAGTAACCGTTCGTGAGGTGAAGACAGGCAACGTTGAGATATTCAAGTTAGTAGGTTCTACAGAGGCAGACATTTTGAATAACAAGATTTCGAATGAGTCGCCGGTGGGAGCTGCATTGATGGGTGCCAAAGCAGGAGAGAAAGTTACGGTAGAGGCACCGAACGGATCATTCCAGTATGAGATCTTAGACATTAGTCTGGATGAAGAATAAGCAGATGTGAACGTAAGGGGATGGTGAATGCTATCCCCTATTTATATGTTAATTAACAGGAAGGTGAGTAGGAAAAGTGGCAGAGAAGAATCAGGGTAACCAGCAGAAGGGAACACAGGATATTAACCAGTTATTGAAGGTAAGACGGGAGAAACTTGCAAACTTACAGGAAGCAGGGAAAGATCCGTTTCAGATAACAAAGTATGATCAGACACATCATACATCTGATTGCAAGGAATTATATGAAGCACACGAAGCCGAGTTGTTAGCAGGCCGAGTTGCTCCGAATACAGAAGGATTGGATGAGAAAGAGGCAAGAGAAGTGATCACCGCAGATTATAACGAGAGACGCGAGATCATGGATGCACAGCCGATTAATGTATCGATCGCAGGTCGTATGATGTTCAAGCGTGTGATGGGTAAAGCTTCCTTTTGTAATATCAAAGATCTGAAGGGTGGCATCCAGGTATATGTTGCTAAAGATGCAATCGGTGAAGACGCATATGCAGACTTTAAGAAGTCAGATATCGGTGATATCTATGGTGTGAAGGGATATGTGTTCCGTACCAGAACCGGAGAGATTTCCGTTCATGCTGTTGAGATGACACTTCTTTCAAAGAGTTTGCAGGTACTTCCGGAGAAGTTCCACGGTCTGACTGATACAGATACCCGTTATCGTCAGAGATATGTTGACCTGATCATGAATGATGAGAGTAAGGAAGTATTCATTAAACGTTCAAAGATCCTGAAAGAGATCCGTAATTTCTTAGCAGACAGAGATTTCATGGAAGTAGAGACACCGACTTTGGTATCTAATGCCGGTGGTGCTGCTGCAAGACCATTTGAGACACATTATAATGCATTAGATGAAGATGTGAAGCTGCGTATTTCTCTGGAGTTATACTTGAAGAGATTGATCGTTGGTGGATTAGAGCGTGTATATGAGATCGGTCGTGTATATCGTAACGAGGGTGTGGATACCCGGCATAATCCGGAGTTTACATTGATGGAGTTATATCAGGCATATACCGATTACGAGGGCATGATGGAGCTTACAGAGTCTATGTTCCGTTATCTTGCTGAGAAGGTATGTGGTTCTACGAAGATCTCTTATAACGGTGTAGAGATTGATCTTGGTAAGCCGTTTGAGCGTTTGACAATGAATGATGCGATCAAGAAATATGCAGGTGTTGATTTTGATAGTGTTGAGACGGATGAAGAGGCGAAGAAGATTGCAGACGAGCACAATATTGAGTATGAGGAGCGTCATACCAAGGGCGATATCGTGAACTTATTCTTTGAAGAGTTCTGCGAGAAGAATCTAGTACAGCCAACCTTTATTATGGATCATCCACTTGCTATCTCTCCACTTACAAAGAAGAAGCCAAGCGACCCTACAAAGGTAGAGCGTTTCGAGCTGTTCTGTAATACATGGGAGATGTGTAACGCATACTCAGAGCTCAACGACCCAATCGACCAGCGTGAGCGTTT
>USBM01000039.1 GCA_900552885.1 uncultured Clostridium sp.
CAGGTATCACATACAACGAGTGAGTTTGATGTGTCGGATGTGTACCGGTTTCAGGAAGATGCATTTACGTTTCGGTTTACGATAGTTCCGTTTGGAAAGAGATAAAACCTTGACTTCAAAAGTGTGTTTCGATATAGTGAAAAAGTAGGTTTACAAACACATTGGATAGAAGAAGGAATGATTATGTTGGAAAAAGGAAAGCGTAGTAAGATTGTATTTCAGGCAAGATGGCTGATGCCGTTGTTTATGATGGTGTTAGAGGTGGTGTTTCATGTTGCGGCATTTGGCGGCGTGGATGGCAATGTGTGGAATGGAATCTTGTTTGCGCTTCCCTTTTCTTTTTTTGCACTTTTTGTAGGCAGTACAAAACATAGAAGTTGGAACCGTGTAGTAAGAGGCGTATTGCTTTTGTTGATGATAATATATGGGATAACACAGTTGATCTATCAGCAGGTATTTGGCAATTTCCTTTCCTTGAAGTCGGTATCAAAGGGGGCAGGACAGGCGATGGATTTTACTTCCACGATCCTACAGGCGGGCAAGGAGAAGGCGGCGGCAATTCTTTGTATGATATTGCTCTGGCTCGTGTATGTTGTGGCAGATGCTTACTTTGACAAGAAGAGTGATGGAGAGGATATACAAGTTGGCAGGAGAGAACGTTTATTATATGCAGCAGGTGTACTTCTGCTTCCGGTTGTCGGAACGGTGATTTTACTGATCGAGGGAACCGGGTTTCACAGTGCTTTTGATACGAAGGTTCATTTTCACCGGACGGAGCAGTCCATGTACAAATTGGGAATGACGGAAACATTGACTAAGGATATGGCTGAGAATATATGTGATGGACTTGGAATTACGGAAAGACAATGGAACCGAGGCTATCTGTGGGTGGAAGAACGGCTTGGTGGAAGTGATAAGGAAGATCTGGCACAGGAGAGAAAAGGGGATATGGGAATCTCTGATCTGGAGGATGCTAAGGGCAATATTGCAGGGAATGCAGAATTGAAGAAAGAAAACGGTTCTGCGCAGAAGGATGGCATATCTGAAAAGAAAGAGCCCCGGTATCATGAATGGAATATTAATTTTGCAGAGCTTGCAAAGGGAAGTGCAGATGAAGAATTAAACGGGATGCACTCCTATTTTTCAAGCGTGTCGCCAACAGCAGAGAATTCGTATACCGGAATGTTTGAGGGATATAATCTCATTTATATTACGGCAGAAAGTTTCAGTGATGTGGTTATTGATAAGGAGCGGACGCCGGTACTGTATCAGATGTGGAAAGAGGGGGTACAGTTTGAGAATTTCTATACGCCGAGTTGGTATCTGAGTACGATTGATGGGGAGTATGTGAACTGTCTTGGACAGATTCCGGTGGATGGAGACTGGAGTCTTGAACATGCCGCAAAAGGCTCATTGCCAATAGCACTGGGGAACCAGCTACAACAGAAAGGATATGTCTGCAATGCGTATCACGATCATGATTCTTATTATTATGACCGGACCAAGACGCATCCGAAGCTGGGATATACTTTTAAGGCAGTCGGGGCAGGACTTACCTTTGAATCCATGTATCCGGAGTCGGATCTGGAATTGATGGAGATTACAGCGGATGAGTATGTGAATAAGGCACCATTTCATACTTACTATATGACGATGAGCGGTCATTTACCGTATACATATGGGTATAATTCCATGGCGGTGAAGAACCGGGAAGTGACAGAAGGTATGGACCTTACGGAAAATGCAGCCTGTTACCTGGAGGCAAATCAGGAACTGGAATATGCCTTGGAGTATCTCGTTGATCAGTTGAAGCAGAAAGGACAATTGGAGCATACCTTGTTTGTGGTGGCACCGGATCATTATCCGTATGGTCTGAAAAAGGGTGCTTATGATGAATTACGGAAAGCAACCGGGCATGTAATAGATGAGAATGATGTGTTGCATATGGAGCGTGATGGGAATGCGGATGCCACGGTTAATGGAGGGGGTTCTGACATGGAAGTGATTGCTGTGGAGCAGGATGCCTTTGAGTTATACCGGAATACCTGTCTGATATGGAGTGCAGCGATGGAGAACATGGACGAATTCCCTATGACGGTGGAGAAATGCTGTTCCAATCTGGATCTGCTGCCGACCATATCAAATCTGATGGGACTTGACTATGATTCCCGGTTGTTGGCAGGAAGAGACATGTTATCAGATGATATGGGACTGGTGATGTTCAAGGATCAGAGTTTTCTGACAGATCGGGTGCGGTATAACGCAACGACCGGAGAAACGGTGTGGATGGGTGGAACAGAAGATGAATCGTATCTGCAACAGTGTATGCAGATGGTGGAGAACCGGTTCCGGTATTCAGCACTGGTGTTACAGAAGGATTATTATAGTGTGGTGAACCCCTGATAAAAGATAGATATAGATTGTTATTTTGAAAAAATACTGTAGACAGTAGACAGAAGAGAATATACAATAAAGAAGTAGTATTTGAAAAGAGGGAGATATTATGGATAAGAAATATCGTATAGATACGATGGAAAACAAACAATTCATGCGACAATTGGGACTGGATCTTCTTCGATTTGGACATCAGATAGTATCGCCACAGGGTGGAGCGTATTATTTGGGGGATGATGGAACTCCGATGACAGAAAGACCGAGAGAGACGTGGATCACCTGTCGTATGGCACATGTATATAGCATGGGAATGTTAATGGGTCATGAAGGAAGTGAAGAACTGGTGGCTGCAATGCTGGGAGGGCTATCCGGTGAATTACAGGATAGAGAGCATGGCGGATGGTATGCAGGAAGAACCGGAGATAATGGTATTCTGCCGGATAAACAGTGCTATGCACATGCATTCGTTATTCTGGCAGCTGCATCTGCTTGTCTGACAGGCAACAAAGATGCGGAGAAGCTGTTGGAGCAGGCAGTAACAGTATATGATGATTATTTCTGGCAGGAAGAGGAAGGATTGGCAGTAGATAACTGGAATACGGAATTTACTAAGCTGAGCAGTTATCGTGGGCTAAATGCAAACATGCATACCGTGGAAGCATTTCTGGCGGTAGCTGATGTGACTAGAAGAGAAGAATATCGAAAGAGAGCGGGAAGGATCATTGACCGCGTGATCGGATGGGCAAAGGAAAATGATTGGCGGATACCGGAACATTTTACAAGTGATTGGCAGGCAGATCTTGCTTATAATGAAGATCATCCGGCAGATCCGTTCAAACCATATGGTGCAACGCCGGGACATGGAATTGAATGGGGACGGTTGATCACACAATGGGTTTGTGCAAGTTATAAGGATCAGGAAAGGTGCAGACCATACTTAGAGGCGGCACAATATCTATATAATCGGGCAGTTGCGGATGCGTGGTGTGTGGATGGTGCACCGGGAATGGTCTATACAACGGATTGGAAAGGAAAACCGGTTGTGCACGATCGTATGCATTGGACATTAGCAGAGGCAATTAATACCTCGGCGGTGCTTTATCGGGTGACAGGCAATAAGAAATATGCAACGGATTATGAGAAGTTTATGAAATATTTGGATGAATGTGTAGTGGACCATGTAAAAGGTTCCTGGTATCATCAGTTAAATGAAAAGAACGAGGTAATTGGAACCGTATGGCCGGGAAAATCGGATCTGTATCATGCATTTCAGGCAACGAAGATTCCATACATGCCGGTAGATACTTCGGTTGCAGTTAATGTACAACGCAATGCACATGTGGAATTATAATGGCGCAAAGAATTTGGTAGAATACAGGGCTTTGCTGAGAACAAAAGGAGGACAAGTATGAAACGATTTGAAGGATTTGAACATGGTGTGAATTTAGGTGGATGGTTATCGCAGTGTGTGAGTTATGAGAAAGAACATTTTGATACATTTATTTTGGAAGAAGACATCAAGAGAATTGCAGATTGGGGATTGGATCATGTACGGGTTCCGGTTGACTATAGTATTATTGAAAAGGAAGATGGGACATTTAAGGAAGATGGATTTCAGTATATTGATAACTGCATTGCATGGTGTAAGAAGTATGGATTACATATGTTGTTAGACTTACATAAAGTTTATGGATATACATTTGATCCATTGGATCATGGTGATCTTGAGAAGTTTTTCCATGACAAAGATTTACAGGAACGGTTTATTCAGACCTGGTCAGAGATTGCAAGACGTTATGGCAAGTATAGTGATACGGTTGCATTTGAGTTGTTAAATGAGGTTGTAAGTCCGAGTGTAGTGGATGAGTGGAATACCATTATCAGAAATACAACAACAGCCATTCGTGAGATTGCACCGGATACTTATATTGTATTTGGTGGTGTCAGATACAATAATGTGACGAGTGTGCCACTGCTCATCGAGCCGTTTGCAGATAAGTTAGTGTATAATTTTCATTGTTATGATCCGTTTGTATTTACGCATCAGAAAGCATACTGGGTAGAAGGAATGCCGAAGGATTTTGAGATGTCTTATCCAGGCTCTCTCGAATTATATCGGGAAAAGAGTGCATTATTTAACAGGGAATCTACGGCTGCCATTTATGTAGAAGATATTAAAGAGGTAGGACCGCAAATGTTCGAAGTGCTATTTGCACAGGCTGTGAAGACAGCAGAGGAAAGAGGCGTTGCGCTTTACTGTGGTGAGTATGGTGTTATTGATCAGGCACCGGTTGAAGATTCCCTACGCTGGATCAAGGATATTAACTCTGCCTTTGACAAGATGGGAATTGGAAGAGCATTGTGGAACTATAAGAATAAAGATTATGGTATTGTGGATGAGCATTATGCAGCCATTCGTGATGAATTGGTAAAGTACCTGTAAGACCATAATCAGCAAGGTTTGTTAAATGTGATGTAAGGGTTTGACCCCATCATTACAATATATCTAGGGATATAAGGAGGATCAGTATATGAAATTAAATAGTACACAGTTGTCACAGGTGGATGCACAGATCAAGAGATTGATTCAGGCAGACAGCTATTATGGAAAGCTATACAAAGAGGCCGGGATTGAAGGGGTATCCGGCCAGGAGGATTTTGAGAAGCTTCCATTTTCCAGCAAAGAGGATCTTCGCAATGCCTATCCGCTTGGCATTCAGGCAGTTCCGGATGAAGAGGTTGTTCGAATTCATTCTTCTTCCGGTACAACAGGGAAACCGGTTATCATTCCTTATACTGCAAAGGATGTAGACGATTGGGCAACGATGTTTGCACGCTGCTATGAGACAGCAGGCATCACGAATAAGGATCGGATCCAGATCACACCGGGATATGGTCTGTGGACAGCGGGGATCGGATTTCAGGCAGGCTGTGAGAAACTTGGTGCTATGGCAATTCCAATGGGACCGGGCAATACAGATAAGCAGATCCAGATGATGATCGATCTAAAGGCAACGGTATTGACGGCAACATCATCTTATGCATTATTGCTGGCAGAAGAGATCAATCGCCGTGGAATCCGGGATCAGATTCATTTGAAGAAAGGTGTGATCGGTTCCGAACGTTGGAGCGAGAAGATGCGTAACTATATTGGTCATGAACTGGGTATTGAATTATATGACATTTATGGATTGACAGAGATCTATGGTCCTGGCATTGGAATCAGTTGTTCGGAAAATGCGGGTATGCATTATTGGGATGATTATGTTTACATTGAGATCATTGATCCGAAGACCTTACAGCCGGTACCGGATGGTGAGGAAGGCGAGATTGTGATTACTACATTGGTGAAGGAAGGAGCACCATTGCTTCGTTTCCGTACCCATGATATTTCTAGAATTATTCCGGGTGAATGTCCATGTGGCAGAAAACATCCGCGTCTGGATGTTATTAAAGGACGTAGTGATGACATGTTTAAGGTACACGGTGTCAACATGTTCCCGAGTCAGGTAGAAGAGATTCTTGGCATGGTAGATGGCGTATCGAGTGAGTATAGCATTAACATTGCACATGATGAGAGTATCAACCGTGATATTATTCTGGTAACGGCAGAGGCAGAGGGACGTGTTGACTTTGAGAAGACAGCGCACACCATTAAGGGCTTGTTCAAGTCAAGAATGAGTGTAACTCCGAAGGTAACGGTAGTTCCGGTTGGAACACTTCCGAGATTTGAGAAGAAAGCAAAACGTGTCATTGATCATCGTGAGGAATGATCGGCATCATGGAGGATAAGAGCGTGAGTTTAATTAAGGGAATTCATCATGTATCACTGAAATGCTGCAATGACAAAGAATATGAGGAAGAGATACATTTTTACAAAGACATTCTTGGAATCCCGGTTGTCAGAAGCTGGGATGCAGGAATCATGTTAGATACGGGATCGGGGATCATTGAGATCTTTTCCGACGGACAGGAGAATTTACCACAGGGTACGATCCGGCATTTTGCATTGGCAACGGATGATGTAGATACCTGTGTACAAGCAGTACGCAAGGCCGGCTATGAGGTGTTCATAGAGCCAAAGGACATTGAGATTGCATCACGGCCGAAATTCCCGGCAAGAATTGCATTTTGCAGGGGACCGCTTGGGGAAGAGATTGAGTTCTTTTGTGAGGGGTAAAGAAGAAAGAAGGAACACACTTGAAGGTACAATTCGCAAAGACGCTAAGACAATATAATAAGGAGAATCTGGCAAAGGATATGGTTGCGGGATTGATCATTATGGCAGTATCCATACCCATATCCATGGGATACGCACAGATTGCGGGACTGCCGGCGGTATACGGTTTATATGGTTCGGTGTTTCCAATCCTGATCTTTGCGTTGTTCTCGACGTCACCGCAATTTATCTTTGGGGTGGATGCGGCACCGGCAGCATTGATCGGTTCTGCTTTGTTAAGTCTTGGAGTGGAGAGCGGATCGAGAGAGGCAATGCATGTGGTTCCGGTGTTGACCTTCTTTGTAGCATTATGGCTGCTTGCATTTTATGTGATAAAAGCGGGTAAGTTGGTCAATTACATATCGGCTCCTGTTATGGGTGGATTCATTACGGGTATCTGCACGACAATTATTCTCATGCAGATACCGAAGCTGATGGGCGGAACAGCAGGTGTAGGAGAATTAGCGGAGTTGATTGAGCATATTGCAGGTACGGTATCTACGATTAATGTACCATCCATTGTGCTCGGTCTTATTGCATTGGCCATTCTTCTGATTGCCAAACGTCTGGTTCCTAAGTTTCCGATGGCAGTTTTATTGATGGCAGCGGGAGCAGTTATGACAAAGTTCTTTCCTGTGGAGCAATGGGGAGTGAAGACGTTAGATGCGGTTGAGACAGGGATGCCAAGATGGAGTGTGCCATCATTTACTGCAGTATCACTGAAAGAGGCGGTTACGATCAGTCTGTCGGTTGCGGTGGTGATCATGGCAGAGACGTTATTGGCAGAGAATAATTTTGCAAACAAGAATGGTTACCGGCTGGATGATAATCAGGAGATCCTGGCTTTTTCCATGGGTAATTTTTTAGCGGCATTTACCGGCTGCTGTCCGATCAATGGTTCGGTATCAAGAACGGCAATGGGAGAGCAGTATCAGGCAAAGACACAGCTTACGGGAATTGTGGCAGGACTTTCAATGATCGTGTTGTTACTTGTGGGAACGGGCTTCATTGGTTATCTTCCGGTTCCGATTCTGACGGCTATTGTGATCTCCGCATTGCTTGGAGCAACCGAGTTTCATTTAGCAGCGAGATTGTGGAGAGTAAGCCGTACAGAGTTCTTTATCTTTATGGGTGCTTTCTTTGGAGTGTTAATGCTTGGTACGGTCAACGGGGTACTGATCGGAGTGATTCTGTCATTTTCAGAAATGATCATCCGGACATCCAAACCGGCAAGATGTTTTCTTGGTATCCAGCCGGGGCACAGCCATTTTCGGGATATTAAGGAAAGCAGTCAGATTCATCCGGTGGAAGGTGTTGTGATCTACCGGTTTAGCAGTAATCTATTCTTTGCGAATATTCAGGTGATGAAAGCAGATATTGAACATGCAATCAAGGACGACACCAAAGCAGTGATTCTTGATGCCAGCGGTGTGGGAAGTGTCGATATCACAGCGGCGGATAGTCTGGAATTGCTATATCAGTCCCTGAAGGCAAAAGGAATCCGGTTCTATATCACAGAGCATATTGCATCCGTGAATGAACAGTTCCGGAAGTTAGGGTTAGGACATCTGATCGAGGAAGGCTGTGTGCGCAGGACAATTCACATTGCATTGAAGGATATGGGGATTTGCCGTCCGTATCCGCTGGAAGGTGGTGTGACGAACGAAGAGAAAAGCGCATCCAGAAAACGTGCAGACAACCGGGTGCAGGAATTTGTCTGGGCATTTGGTGCAGAATCGGAAGAACAGATGGAGAAACAGATCCGGTTACAGATTGAGCAGTTGAAAAGGACGGGTGATGTGGAAGAATTGATTCATGGACGCTGGGCACATATGGAAGCGTTAGATGAAGATGAATGGTTGGAACATCTCGAAGAACATTTGAAGGAGATTGTACATATATCGGGTAAGGATGAGCGGTCGCTTGCTATTCGGATTGAGGAACACAGAAGAGAGGTGCATGACCGGATCGCAAAGGAGCATCCGGAACTGGCACAACGATTCAAGGAGCGGCGGCATATACTGGATCAGAATTTGAAAGAACGGCATCCGGAGATCTATGCACTTGTGGTTAATCTCCGGGAGAAAGCGACAAAAGATAAATAATGAATAGGCAATAGGTTCTGGGGAAGCTGCAGTTCTTAGAGTTTTGCAATTGTGTCATCCGATTCATTGACAAGAGATAAGGAGAGTGTCATAATAGCACCCGGATGAAAGGTTATTATCGGGGAGAATACATTACAGTTGATTATTGGTAGAGTAATCACTGGGAAATGCACTATATATAAGATTAGGAGATGACGACCATGAATGTAAGTAAAGCAAAACAGACATCGGAATCCATTGAACTAGGTGTGTTACTTGCTATATCCGGCGGTATGATGGATGCATATTCTTATATGGCAAGAGGCAAAGTGTTTGCCAATGCACAGACCGGTAACATGTTACTGTTTGGCGTGTATTTATCGCAGGGAGAGTTTGCAAAGGCAATGCATTATTTCTGCCCGATCATTGCTTTTACCATTGGTATTGCGATGGCGGATCTGGTTCGGATGACAGGAAATAAGAAGTTACATTGGAGACAGCTTTCCGTATTGTTGGAGGCAATTATCTTGTTTGCAGTTGGCTTTATTCCGATGAATATGAATCTGCTTGCGAACAGTCTGACTTCTCTGGCGTGTGGCATTCAGGTAGAGAGTTTCCGTAAGATTCATGGAAGAGGCATTGCTACAACAATGTGTATCGGTAATCTGCGGAGTGCCACACAGAATATGTGTGATTATGTGAAGGGTAGGGATGTGCATAGCCTGCATAATGGAATCCTTTACTTTGGAATTATTGCGTTCTTTATCTTTGGTGCGATCATGGGAAATATTGCGATCGGATATTTGGGAGGACATGCAATCTTTGTGAGTGCGGTGCTATTAGTGATTGCATTTTCTATCATGTTCATTGACCGGGAGAAAGAAGAGATTGAAGCGTTGAAAGAGCGGATTGAGGAGAAGTTATAATATAGAAGGATATTCCTTGAACCTTAAATACATAAAGATTGATTAGAACAGGCACTTTTCGGCTAATTCATAATGAGAATGAATATTAGCCGAAGGGCGATTAATTATATTGTACCGGTTTGGATGATTTAGGATATTTCCTGCTTGCAACGATAGGAAACATAACATATAATAGAACATAGTTTATGGCAATTCAGAGTAATAAAGTACATGCTGAATTGGCACGAATCGATGAATATGAGTATAACGGAGGATGAGAGATGAATATCGTATGTTTGGATTTAGAGGGTGTATTAGTACCGGAGATTTGGATCGCATTTAGTGAGGCAACCGGAATTCCGGAACTTAAGAGAACGACAAGAGATGAGCCGGATTATGATAAGTTAATGAACTTCCGCTTGAATATATTGAAAGAGCATGGATTGGGACTGAAGGAGATTCAGGAGACGATTGCAAAGATCGATCCGATTCCGGGTGCAAAAGAATTCTTAGATGAGTTGAGAAGTATTACACAGGTTATTATCATTAGTGATACCTTTTCGCAGTTTGCAGGTCCTTTGATGAAGAAGTTAGGATATCCGACTATCTTCTGCAATGAATTAGTAGTAGCAGATGACGGCGAGATCACCGGTTTTAAGATGCGTTGTGAGCAGTCAAAATTAACTACAGTTAAGGCATTACAGTCAATCGGTTATGACACGATTGCAAGTGGTGACAGCCACAACGATCTTGGTATGATTCTTGCAAGTAAGGCAGGATTCCTGTTCAAGAGTACGGATGCGATCAAGGCAGAGTATCCACAGTTACCGGCATATGAGACATATGATGAATTGATGGCAGCCATCAAGGCAGCATTATAGAAATCACATAATGTATAATGGATGGGGTTGTTCGTGCAGCCCCATTTTTGTGTATAAGTAATTAAGCAGGAGTAGGATTTGTTTGATGATAGGATCATTCAATGGATGACTGATACGCAGAGTAGAGATATGGAGGATGAATAGCTATGGCAATAGTGAGTTTAAAGAAGGGTGAGGGACGTACGTTAAAGGCGGGTGGAGCCTGGGTATACGATAATGAGATCGCAAGTATTATGGGGAGCTTTGAGGATGGCGATATAGTCATTGTGAAAGACTTCGATGGATATCCGATGGGAAAAGGATTCATTAACCGGAATTCAAAGATTACGATCCGGATGATGACCCGTCATGAAGATGTTGAAGTAGATGAAGCATTTATTAAAATGAGGGTAAAGAATGCATGGGAGTACCGGAAGAAAGCGGTCGATACAAGTTCCTGCCGTGTGATCTTTGGGGAAGCGGATTTTCTGCCGGGCATTATTATAGACAAGTTTTCAGATGTGTTAGTCGTACAGTCATTAGCACTTGGCATTGACCGGTTTAAGTTGATGATCGTGGATGCCTTGAAGGAGGTAATGGCAGAAGATGGTATTACCATTCGGGGTGTGTATGAGCGAAGTGACGTGAAGGTGCGTAAGCAGGAGGGCATGGAGTTATATAAGGGATTTATTGGCGAAGAATTTGATACGAAGGTTCCGATCGTAGAAAATGGTGTCAAATATATCGTAGATGTAAAGGATGGGCAGAAGACCGGATTTTTCCTAGATCAGAAGTATAATCGTCTGGCGGTACAACGTTTCTGCAAGGATGCGAAAGTGTTAGACTGTTTTACCCATACAGGTTCCTTCGCACTAAATGCAGGAATTGCCGGAGCAGCATCGGTGCTTGGCGTGGATGCGTCAGACCTTGCGGTAGCACAGGCAACAGAGAATGCGGCACTTAACGGGTTATCCGATACGGTGCGATTCCAGAGTGCTGATGTGTTTGATCTGCTGCCGAAGTTAGAGGAACAGGGCGAGCAGTATGATGTGGTGATTCTTGATCCGCCGGCATTTACCAAGTCCAGAAATTCCATTAAGAATGCGACAAAAGGATACCGTGAGATCAATATGCGGGGATTGAAATTAGTGAAAGATGGTGGTTATCTTGCAACGTGTTCGTGCTCTCATTTTATGAGTTATGAATTATTTACCAAGACGATCAACGAAGCGGCACATTCGGTGCATAAGCGGCTGCGTCAGGTAGAGTTTCGCACACAGTCACCGGATCATCCGATTCTTTGGGCGGCGGATGAGTCGTATTATTTGAAGTTCTATATCTTCCAGGTTGTGGATGAAAAGTAATGAACAGAGAGTGATCGAGGAAATTCGGTTGCTCTTTTTTATTGTGCATGGGTTTACATGTGATATAATAAAACAAATTACCGTTTATAGGGATAATACACTTATTATTTTTGATGAAATTCAAATGTGCGAAAGAGCATTAACTTCGTTAAAATATTTTTCGGAAGAGGCTCCGGAATATCATGTAATGGCTGCGGGAAGCCTGTTGGGTGTAGCAGTGAACCGGGAAAATATTCTTTTCCGGTAGGCAAAGTCCAGATGCTGACTATGTACCCAATGGATCTGGAAGAGGTATTGTGGGTGGTATGCCAATGAATTGGGCTATGGTGAGGATGCCGAGTATTGGGCCATTGTAGGATTATTACATGATATTGATTTTGAGTTATACCCGGAAGAACATTGCCTGAAAGCGCCGGACATGCTGCGGGAAGCTGGTGTGGGTGAAGATGTGATTCATGCAGTATGCTCGCATGGATATGGCATTACCGTGGGATGTGGCGTAACAATTGATGTGGAACCGGTTCATGAGATGGAAAAGGTTCTGTTTGCGGCAGATGAGTTGACCGGATTGATCTGGGCAGCAGCGTTAATGCGTCCGTCAAAGAGTACGAAGGACATGGAACTGAAGTCCCTTAAGAAGAAATATAAGTCAAAAGGATTTGCGGCAGGCTGTTCGAGAGAAGTGATCGAACGGGGAGCCGAGCAGCTTGGCTGGGAATTAAATGAATTATTAGAAAAGACCTTGCAGGCGATGGCGGCATCTGAGGACACAATTAAGGCTGAGATGGAAGCAGAAGGTCTGGAATAGAGAAAGATGGACAATCCGTCGCCTTTCACCCTTGCACAGCGTAAGTGACGGACGCGCATGTTTTAGGTTGTGAACCCGGCTTTGGGGTGGTGTCATGTTGCCGCAGGCACATTCGCATTACGACTCGCACGCAGCAGACACTAATACTCCTTATAATAAGCGAACTCACGTAAAAGAAGATATGGATTCTTGAA
>USBM01000040.1 GCA_900552885.1 uncultured Clostridium sp.
CCTGTTTCTTCTCGTATTCCATGCGTTCCCTCTGAGATTTGCGAACAGTTTCGCGGGTAATGCGTTCAGCTTCCTGCTGAATGAACTGCTCTATCGTATCTTCTAGTTCTTCATATCTCTCAATACGATAAAATGGTATATTAAATGCGTCTGCAACTTTACGATAATCTGGAAAATCAATTCCGTTTGTCGGATCCGTTCCGATGGATTTGCCCCGGAAATGTGCTTTCTGACCGTGTCTTACTCCGGAATATCCATTATTGTTATTAAGTACAATCTTAATATTTCCTTTACTTCTTGTCACCGTCTGAAGTTCCTGCAAATTCATCATAAAGGAACCGTCTCCAATAATTGGTACAACCAGTTGATCCGTAGCATAAGATACCCCAACTGCTGCTGGAAGGGCATAACCCATCTCTCCCTGTGCATATGCATGAATCATTCTTCCATTCTTGGATACATGACAGTTAGCCGGAACGGTAGAACCGGTAAAACCTGCATCTGAAATTACAGTCACTTGTTCTGGCAATGCTTCCGATAACTTATTCAAGAAATACTTAACATTAATCTGTTCCCTATTCTCAATCTCAGCATCTGTATATGCCCCAAAGATAGATTTCCAATGATTACACTTCTCAATCCACTGTGTATATGTAGTCGTTGCCTTTTTCTGTAACATCTTTTCAAAAAATATTTTTGCATCTGAATGTACAAAAAGATTAATCGTTACTGCTTTCTTTTGATGTTCTGTTGCATCAATATCAACCGTAATTATTTTTGCCTCTCTTGCAAAACTTTCAAAATCCGGTCCCGTGGTTTCTATGGATAATCTGGATCCCACACTTAATACAAGATCTGAATTCTGTATAATGAAGTTAGCATATCGGTTGGCTGCCGCCGCACTTACTACGCCAAAGTGCAACGGGTGTTCATATCCCATCAGATCAACAGAAGGTCTCGTAAATAAAACCGGTATCTGATACTGTTCTGCAAATTCATGTAATTCTTCTACTGCTTTGCTGCTACGAATACCATTTCCCGCCAATATAACTGGTCTTTGTGCCTCTTGAAGCCATTCTTCAATCTGCTCTATATCTTTATCCGTTGCAACTGGTGTTGGTTTCGTCTCAAGCTCATCATGCTCAAGAACATCCTCATCCACCATTGCATTCTGAACATCCAACGGAATATCCAGCCATACAGGACCTCTTCGACCTTCCCTTGCTAATCCAATTGCTTTATCAAGCTCTTTTCCGATTGTCGCAGGATCAGTTACCATAACTGCATACTTTGTAATAGAACTTACTAATGTTACAATATCAGCCTCCTGAATTCCAACCTGTCTTAATGGTAATCCAGAACTTCCAATTGTCTGTGATACATTTTGCTGCCCTGAAACAAAAATACATGGTACGCTCTCCTGCCATGCATGGAGAACACCAGTAATCGTATTCGTGCCTGCACACCCTGTTGTCACAAGACAGGCTCCCATATTTCCATTCTGCCGAGCATATCCGGTAGCAGCCATTGCCGCCGCCTGTTCATGATGTACAGATACTCCTTGCAATTCCTCACATCTACGAACCGCATCTGTCAGATAGACACATTGCCCCCCCGGCACATAAAAGATATGCCCAATTTCCTCCGCTGCTATTCGTTTCATGATATAATCTGCTACTCGAATCATTCTGCTCATATGTTAATCCTCTTTCCTTTGTCTAGATCTCAATCTCATATTTTTTCAAGATTTCAATTCCCTTCTCATAAGAGCTAAAATCAATGATGTCGTCGGTATCCATCATGATATCAAACGCATCCTCAATCTCAGATACCAATGCCATATGACCAACAGAGTCCCACTCAGGGATTCCCTGATATTGTAATCCCTCTACCTGATCTGCAGCAATCTCCAATCCTTCTACAAATGCATTCACATACTTTTCCTTATTTGTCATCTTTTTCTGTCTCCTAAATTATATTGATAATAAACGTTCCGTTGTAAAACGGATACTTTATATACTTTTATCTGTGGTTCGGTCTGTCCATATCGCCATCTCCCCGGAAGATAGCAATCGGTTCATCCGGAACCTGAACATATATCTCAACATTCTCCTGAACAAACGGTTCAAAATAATTGGGAAGAATATTCTTATCATCCCTGCGCAGACGAAAACCGGCCTGTGCCATTGTCTCCTCAGTAACGCCATAAGAATACAGATCAATGTATTCTAAATGTTCCTCCTGTATCAACGTCTGCATAGTGTCTCCAATATAACACAAGTATTCCGGCTTACCAACATAATCAATAATCTTATACATTGCTGTATCTCCCACCTGAACCTTACGTCCAAACAAAAGACCTCGCAGCTGGTTGTGCGAATCACATATCGAATAGCAATCATATCGATAGATTGGATGTCTAAGAAAACGATGGATTAAATATTGCTTACTCTTATAAACTGGCTGTTCTATTAGCCATTCATTCTTCACACTTCTCTCAAATTCCTCTATTCCGGTAATCCTTTTACAAATTCCTGTATGTTCTGTTATATCTAAATTCGTATTATCATTCACTACTGCAATCTGATAATTATCCTGTCCGCTCAAGCGATAATACTGTTGCATCGGAACAATAGAGAACCCATTATATTTTGCAAGTCTTCCCGCTTTCCGATTCAACCCAATTGGAATATAATGCCGTAACCCAATCTTATGCAATTCGTCATTAATCTTCAACCCAACAAACGGCTCTGCCTTGCAGGGAATTGCTTTCCATATTGAACTACCCGCATCAACAGGATCCTCCTGACTATACGGAATGAATCCGAGAATTCCATATATCTTACCTTCATGTTTTGCTATCTCGTAAGAACAGGAAGCCCCATTCACATACATCCATTCAAAAAAATCCCGATCCGTTGCCAATATATGATCCGCCTTCCAATAATCACGGATAAATGCCATAATATCTTCTACATCATCTCTTGTCGCTAATCGAATCTCCATTATTATACACCTCAGTTAATATATCGGCATCTGCAATCGAATCATTTACCTCAACTTCCGGGTCAACCTACCCTGTATCCATCCATTAATAATACACATACCGGCTCATCGTATCGATCATATCATATCCATCCCAAAAGAAACTTAAATCCATTGTGTGCCCCATCGGCACGACCCGGTCTACCCCCAGACAGCCGGACTGTCTGACATATGCTATAACTTCATTCTCATCCACCCCAAGGCAGGATACCGTCTGACACTCTTTCTTAAGTATCGGTTCGAGTTCTGATAACTGCTGCATGTGATATTCAAAGAAATAACCTCCATACATCTTATATTGCATCAGATCCGGGTATAACTCCGGCACCTCGATCCTCACACAGATGTTGTCCTCTGCCTGATACCGGACTTCCGGGTATTGCATTGCCAATTGGGTAAAGACATCCAATTTGTCGATCGCCATAACGCCGGAAAATGTGTAATCCTCTGCAACCTTTCGTCGCAATGCTGCCCAGAAACGTTCCTTTGCTTCCGGGATATGGCTGCCGCCCCACACTACCAGCTTCGGTGAACTACAGGCGTTCTGATCCGAATAATAGGTATCGGTATAGAACAACTCCGCAATCCCTCCTGCATCCTGTTCCATATAATGATCACTGTTGATCAGAGCAATGGAATGCCGATCCGAAAATGTCATCTCCATAGATCTTGGTCGTAACGGCGATGTCCGGATCAACTGAATTGTTGCGTCACCTCCCCAGACAATTCGGATATCACACAACATGCTCAGTGCATCTGTAATTGCCTTATCATGATCATAACGGATAATGCAGAACATATCCTTAAGATCCTTGAATTCCTCCTGCAGTAATTCCCGCATAATTGCAGTTATGATCGCCACCTGTTCAAACGGTTTATTCGATACCCGTATCACACAGGCATTTCCCGCCAATGCTGCCGATGTCATAGATACCGCAAAATTAACCGGCACATTCGAAGGTGCCACATGGAAGCTGACACCTCTTCCCATCTTGTTCTTATTCTCAAACCGAACTTTCTCTTTTTCAATATGCGATCGTCTTACCCAGAATGCATAGGATAACAGATCTACATATCCCTTTGCCTGCACATTCTTCTGAATTCCTCTTGATAGTGCATGAAAAAATGCGATCACCCTCTCGTCCATAACAGGTCTTACACGGTACTCCTGCATAGCGGCAAGCAAGTTTTCATCCCCTACCAGATACTCTATTCTTTTATTGTTGAAAACCGGCTGCATATGTATCACTGCACCCCCTTATCTCTGCATTCTTCATTCGCCCGATTACTTTAATGTATTTTCCTTTTCTTCCACATGGACAATCATCCACTCCTAGAACCATTCCCTCATCCTCTGTAAGCAGGGAATGTCCCGGATAGGAATGTGGCAATGCCGACACCACCTGAATCACACCGGATGCTCCAATCTTACATTCTGAAAAGTCGATTGGATTCCGGATGATCACATCCGAAAAGATACTGGCATGCAGATGACCACACGGACATTCCGCATAGATACAACCCGTCTGCTCCACCATTCCATAATGATCTACAAACTGTCCCATATTACACACATCCCGCATTGCTTTCTTAAAATCATCCCTTGAGATGGCTTCCGATTCTAACTTCTTCCATCCACCCCCGGTGAATAGATAACCATTACTCATATCATACTTCTTAGGAAGTTTCTTCAATGCCTTGTAAAAATGCTGCCATACCATAAAAGTAAATCCAAACGCAACAAACGGTACGTCTCCATACTGCTCCATAAAAGAATCCAACACTTCTTCATTCAGTGTCATATCTTCATTCAGAACATAGATCATCTTCTTTGCCATCATAGTAAGACCGATCACTGCAGCGCCTCTTGCCGAAAACATGGCCCGGTCTTTCAATACCTTGGGCGAATCGACAACTAAGATCGGCAGCCTCTTCTTTCCCCAGAAATCTGCCAGGATCCGCATCATTACTTTCTGCTGTAACATTGCATTTTCCTGATTCACATATATCTTAGACACTCTCTGCCCGGATGTACCGGAAGATGTCATCACCTTGTATACTTCCTCTCTTGGTATACTTAGCAGATCCTGTTCTTTGAATAAACGAACCGGGAAAAACGGGATCTCGCGGTAATGCTTAATTCCCTCTATATCCGTCTGCATTGCCTGCAAGAAGTTATGATATTCTACACAATGTGCATCGTGATATCTTGTCAATTCCTTTAACGTCCCGGTCAGCATCCGGTCTTTTTCTTCCTGCTCCCATTGATAGGGTTCATATTGAAAATATTCTTCTAGCAATTCTCTTCTCCTAACTCCATCCTAACTCTATCCGCAATCTGTTCCGCAGTAAGCCCTGCCTGCTGCCATACATAACGCGGACTCCCTGCCTGAAGATACATTTCTCCAAATCCCAGCCGAACCAGACGTGGGGTATTCGGATACACAGACATAGTTTCTGCCATTGCCCCGCCAAGACCTCCGGTCACATTATGCTCTTCCACCGTAAAGATCGTACGGTATTGTCTGAATGCGGATTGTGCATTTTCCCTGTCGAACGGTTTCAACGTATGCACATTTACTACCTTTGCATCAATTCCCTGTTCCATTAATAGCTCTGCTGCATCTAACGCCTCACGCACCATAAGTCCCGTTGCGAAGATCACGGTATCCTTTCCTTCCCGGCACACGATATTCTTTCCTGCCTGAAACTCATAATCTGCATCATATACCGCCGGACAGTTCAATCCACCGCTTAACCGGATATAGACCGGTCCATCTATACCTGCCGCATATTCCACCGCCTTCATCGCCTCTAATCCATCCGCAGGCGACAATACGATCATCCCCGGAAGGGCACGCATAAATGCAATGTCTTCCGTTGCCCAGTGGGACACTCCCGACTTTGCTGCTGTTACCCCCGCAGAGGAGCCGATCAATTTCACATTACAGTGAAGGTGTGCCAAATGCTGTCTGACATGCTCTAAGCTCCTCACGGCAATAAAGGACGCATAGGTCGTTGCAAACACGCACGCTCCTTCCATTGCCATTCCCGCTGCAATTCCGATCATATTCTGTTCTGCAATTCCTACATTCAGGAATTGCTCCGGATATTCTTTGACAAAACGATCCATTCCAGATAATAGAGACAGATCTGCGGTCAATAATTTCAGGTTATCCTGCTTTGCCGCTAATTCCGGCATCATAAGTCCAAATACACAGCCGCGCTGTCCAAGCCTTGACCATGTACGTATACTTGATTTCTTTACAACCATCTCTATCCCTCCATGATCTCTTTCTTTGCCTGCTCATACTGCTCCTGACTGATTCTGGAATGATGCCATTCTCTATGATTCTCCATAAAAGATACGCCTTTTCCTTTCACCGTATCTGCTATGATCACATTTGGCTTCCCTTCTGCCAATGAGTCAAATGCCTCTAACAACTGCCCTACATCATGGCCATCACAGGTGATCACATTCCAATTGAAACTGGCAAACTTATCCTCTAACGGATTGAGTGCCATTACCTCTTCGGTATCCCCATCATAACTTAGATGATTCCGGTCAATGATCGCAACCAGATTATCTAACCGGTACTGTGCTGCCGACATCATCGCTTCCCATATACTTCCTTCATTGAGTTCCCCGTCTCCCATCAGGACATACACTTTCGCCGGAGACTGCTTTTCCCGAAGCATAAGTGCCATTCCAACACCTACCGATATCGCCATTCCAAGACTACCACCCGAATATTCCAGACCAATCTCGAGATCTCTCGGATAGCCCGTCAGCCGGCCTCCATCTTTCTGGAATTCCAGTGTCTCTTCTTTCTCGATATACCCCGCTTCCGCAAGTGCCGGAAAATGTGCTAATACACAATGGTTCTTGCTTGGCAGAAACCGATCCCGATCTTCCCATTCCGGGTTGCTCACATCATAATGCAGAACTTCACCATACAACACGGCAAGGATCTCCATACAGGAGAAACTCCCTCCAAGATGGGAACCGTTCGTGCCGGACGCAAGTGCCATATCAAGCCCCATCAGGCGCATCCGCCTTGTCATCTCAATTAACCGGTTCTTATTGTTGTTGCTTTGATCTATCATGCTGTTCTCCTTCGCTATCATTCCTTATCCCCGCAAAACACATCCGCTAATTTGCATATTCTTGTTCCTTTGATTTTCGCCCCACCTTCCGTCGCATCGTATATTGGCATTGTTGCATCCGGCTGCGCGATTCTTCTCTCTATCCATTCTCTGCACATTGCAAACGGGCGACAAGTACGCACCATGCCACCACCAATGGCAGGTACTTCGATTACAGTTTCTCCTTCAGAAATCTCTGCCTGTATACCACTACCCGTTGCATGCATCCGATCTCCCGTAAATGCCAGATCCAATCCCACAAATATAATAGCGGCTGCCCGAAAATGAATGGCAATATCCAACGCTGTCGTCGCAACCGAACCACCAGAAGAATACAAATGATACCCTCTCTCATTTGCATATTGCTCTGCCCGGTCATATCCCTGCTGACAGATCAGATACTTTTTCCCCTTATAATATTGCGCAATCTCGCGCGTTGCAGTAGACATTAATAACATCGGAACCTTTTCCTCTTCCAGTCCTTTGATCTGATTCCAGGTATTGATTTTAGGATCAATCACAATCACATAATCAACCAAAATCCCAAGATCGATCAGTTTGCGGAACACCGCTCCCACCGCAAAGATCACGGTATCGTCGTTCTTTTGCTGCAACAATTCCACATTCTTATCCAAAGACGGCCCACCCGCAACAATAATAACCCGCTTTCCTTCAAACTGTGCTTGCAGTTCATCTACATATGCATCACATAACGCAAAATTACTCCGGCTATTCTGCACAAACACATTCTCGTAAACCCGAACTGAATTCTCTTTCCGTGCAACCTCTTCCATCTTGTCCCTGATCCCAGTATTCATTATGTTATAAATAGATGGTCGGTGAAGCATCAGCACCGCATCCCCCTGTTCGATTTGTGATTGAAACAGGGTAAATGCCGGATCATACACAATTGAAATATTCGCATCCGCAAAATACCAGTCCATTTGGTTGTACATCATGCAATTATGAATTACCGCTATATCTCTTTCATACACATATATCTTTGCACTGCGGTCTTTTGCCGCCAGCACGGCAACATGATATCCCAATCCTAATCCATAAATAACATACTTCGTCTTGTCTACATCATAATATGTGTCCACAAGACACCTTGCTTCCTCATACGGATTATAATTGCTGTGTAGATAATAACGTTTCCCATTATTCTCAATCGCAAGCGTAGGAAATCCTATCGTAGTCGGTTCTGCACTATAGCATGTCGCCGCATCTTCCCCATCCTTCCAGATGTTCTGCCACTGTTGTAACGTATTATATAATTGCTCATCCCTCTTCTGCAGCCGGTTCATATTTCGCTCATATGTATCCTTCCTCTGTTGCAGCAAAAAAGTCATATCCTCCATATTGCGTATTGCATTCTGTACATCTATCAGCAGCGGTATCATCTGTAATTGAAGTAAATCCCCATACATCACATAATCTTCATTCTGTTGTGCCTCTAATAGTCCCGCTAATATCTGTAACACATAATCCTGCTGTATATTAAGCCCCGCCGTCCCGAAATAATCTGCATCATTAAATAATGCCTCTATGACAGCATTTAGCCGTTCCATCATTCCATTAATTCGATTCACTACAATCTGATAATTCTGCTGCCTCGTTTCCCTAATCAACATACTCATCTGATCTAATATCCCAACAATCTTCCAATATAATTCTTTCACTATTCATTTTCCCTTCTACAACTATATTACCCTTTGCTTTTCATGCATTTACATTGTATAATTATTATATTATATCATGTAGAATCAATCAACTCTACAATTCTGTATATAGGGGGTATATATCATGCAAATCGAACATCGAATCATCGGCCCGGATCAACCGCCGCTTGTCATAGCAGAGATTGGCATTAACCATGAGGGTTCCCTGCAGACTGCTTTTGAAATGGTGGATGCCGCAGCCCATGCAGGTGCGGAGGTCATTAAGCATCAGACACATGTAGTAGAAGACGAGATGTCCCCTGCTGCCAAGAAAGTTATTCCCGGTAATGCCGATGTATCCATATATGACATCATGGCACGTTGTGCATTGAGTGAAGAAGAGGAACAACAACTGAAAGAATATGTCGAATCCAAGGGGCTCATCTTCTTAAGTACACCTTTTTCAAGAGCTGCCGCCGACCGGCTAGAACGAATGAACGTATCCGCTTATAAGATTGGATCCGGCGAATGTAATAACTATCCACTCATTGAACACATTGCAAGGTTCGGTAAACCAATGATCGTATCAACCGGAATGAACAGTATTGAAAGCATTCAGAAAACCGTCGACATTCTAGAGAAATACCATATTGATTATGCACTTTTACATTGCACGAATATATATCCTACCAAGCCCGAACATATCCGTCTTGGAGCCATGCAGGAACTTATGCAGCAGTTTCCGGATATCCCCATCGGTTTATCCGATCATAGTCTGAACAATAACGCTTGTCTTGCTGCTACCGCATTAGGCGCAAGTATTCTCGAAAGACACTTTACGGACAGTAAATACCGTCCCGGCCCTGATATTATCTGTTCCATGGATCCTGCTGAACTTTCAACCCTTATTCAAGGTTCCAAAGAGATTTTCCAGATGCGTGGCGGATGTAAAGCACCACTACAAGCCGAACAGGTTACAATAGATTTTGCATTTGCAACCGTTGTTGCAATCAAAGATATCCACGCAGGCGAAGCGTTTACCGAAGATAACATCTGGGTAAAAAGACCGGGAACAGGAGACATTCCAGCCGAAAAGTATAAGCAATGCATCGGACAGATAAGTAGACGAGACATTCCTTGTGGTGAACATTTAAGATGTTCTGATGTACAACTCTAATTATGAACAGGAGACACAACATGCAAACGAATGATAATAATTCTGACAATCGCATCATCTTCTTAACAGGAACCCGTGCAGATTACGGAAAGTTAAAGTCCCTTATCCGTATTGTCAATGACAGCGACCAATTTGAAGCACATATATTTGCTACTGGTATGCATATGCTTTCCCGATATGGTTCTACTTACAAAGAGATTATTAAAGACGGTTTTCCTAATATATACACTTTTGTAAACCAGAACACGAATACACCTATGGATCTTGCACTAAGTAATACCATTACCGGATTCAGTAATTACATTGCAGAATTAAAACCAATTGCCATTGTCGTTCACGGTGACCGGTTAGAGGCTTTAGCCGGTGCCATTGTTGGTGCACTTAATAATATCCGCGTATTTCACATTGAGGGCGGAGAGGTAAGCGGCACCATTGATGAATCCATCCGTCATGCAATTACCAAATTTTCACACTATCATTTTGTTGCTAACGAGACAGCAAAGAAACGTATTATGCAGCTTGGCGAACCGGCAGAAAACATCTTCATATTTGGTTCCCCGGATATTGATATCATGCATTCAGACAAATTACCGACTCTTGACATGGTAAAATCCTACTACAATATTATGTTTGACAATTATAGCATTGTACTTTATCACCCTGTAACAACTGAGACATCCAGTCTTGCTCACAATGTGAAATGCCTGGTAGACACCTTAATGCAATCCAATCGAAATTATGTTGTCATTTATCCAAATAATGATTATGGTAACGAAATCATTCTGCAGGAATATGAACGATTATCCGGCAATCCCCATTTTCGTCTATTTCCATCCATGCGCTTCGAATACTTCCTTACCTTATTAAAAAATGCAGATAGCATTATCGGTAATTCCAGTTCCGGCATACGGGAAGCCTGTATCTACGGCATTCCTGCTTTGGATCTTGGGAACCGGCAGGAGGGAAGATACCGCCCGGATTGTTTTTCACATATACACCATGCAAACGAAACAGATTCCAATCTGATTGACATACTACAGGATGCCATTGCATCAAAGTCCAACCTTACTCCACAGTCCTACTTTGGAAACGGCAACAGCGATAAACTATTCCTGGATATTCTCTTACATAAGCATATCTGGCATTCTAACATACAAAAGAGATTCATTGACATTGATTTTTAAAGGAGCATACACATGTATCAGGAACAACGAATTCTAGCAATCATACCCGCCCGTGGGGGCAGTAAAGGTATTCCAAACAAGAATATTATCGATCTATGTGGCAAGCCACTACTTGCCTATTCTATTCTTGCCGGTCTTAATAGCAATTATATCGACACGGTAATGGTCTCTACGGATTCTGCAAAGATTCGTGATATTGCATTGTCCTTTGGTGCAAGCGTTCCGTTCCTACGTCCTGCCGAATATGCCACTGACACTGCAAAGACAATCGACTGCATGCTCCATGCCATACAAGAACTCAGCAGAAACGGTCAACATTATGATTACGTTGTACTGTTACAACCAACGCAGCCAATCCGCAAGCCAGAGTGGATTGATTCTGCAATTGAATTACTTATCAATCATCCGAAAGAAGATTCTCTTGTCAGTGTATGCCCTGTTTCCGAACACCCTATCCTTATGCGAACCATAACAAAAGAAGGAACCCTAAAGTCCCTTCTTCCTATGTCCAGTACCGTTCGCCGTCAGGATTTCCCGGACGTATACCGGGTAAATGGCTCTATCTACATTAATAAAATTAACTCTAACTTCAATGCAGATACAAGCCTTAACGACAATCATCTTCCATATTATATGGAAGAACAGTATTCCATTGATATTGATTCGTATGAAGATCTGCAAAAGGCTGAAAAACTATTACCTCTCTTCCTCATATAATCCTTTTAGCATTTGAGCCGATTTCAACATACAATCAAAAAAATCCTTCATTTTTTGATATTGCTCTCTTACCGTATTTCCATACTTATTCTCAGAGTATACATCAACTAACAAATTCATGTCTTTTCGCTGTGTTTCCACCCCCCAACGAACCTGATACATTTCATCACATCTATCGCATTTTTCTAATATCTCATTCATTTGCAAATTTATCTTATTATACTGATTCAAGTGATTTCCCGACCCTTGCATCGACAACCGAATTCCTTTTTCCGCCAGTCTTTTTCCCTGTTCAAAAGATTTTAACAACTTTTCAAATATCTCCTCTTTTTCCACTAACTGTTATCTCAACAGATCCTGCTCATCTGTTTCAAAGGCATTCGGTATTAAGCGCAATACTTCCTTTATATCATATTCATCGCCCATATATAGATCAATTGCTCGATCGAAGTCCATTGTTGGACACCCTTTAATTAATGCTCCTCCTTCTGTCGCATTTACAAGAAAATCTGCACGATGTTGCCTTATATATTTTTCATACCATATTCTATAATGGTTATAATCCGGGGTTGTATACACTTTTTCTCCATCAATACCTTCTACCTCTATATAATTATTTTCATTTATATTAAGTTCTCCCTTACCTGCATACATCCTTTTTTGAGAAAATTCTAAATCCTTTTCGATCATGATGACATTGCTAATTCCAATATATTTA
>USBM01000041.1 GCA_900552885.1 uncultured Clostridium sp.
TGCGTGCGAGTCGTAATGCGAATGTGCCTGCTGCAACATGACACCACCCAAAAGCCGGGTTCACAACCTAAAACATGTGCGTCCGTCTTCACTTACGCTGTGCAAGGGTATAAGTTTAAATGTATTGGATTTCGTGAATCGTCACATTCTTGTCCTTATCAATCCCAAACGCCTTCAAAACCGGATTATCTGCCTCCTGCAAAGACAATATTAGGTATTCAATACTTGGATCATATGCCAACCGCTTATCCTCCTCGGATGGTCTTGATGGAGATTCCGGGTGAGAATGGAAGTTACCGATAATCTCAACTCCGTTGGCTCTGGCATCCTTGAGAGCTGCAAACTGCTCCTTCGGATCCATAGAGAAATGTTCGTTACTTGCATCTATATTCGTCAGCAGATAAATCTTGGTAACTGTCTTTATTTCGCCCTCTACCGTTCCCGCTAACAAACCGCAGGATTCATTCGGCAGACCATCTTCGCAATGCTTAAGCATCTTATCGTAATCACTCTTTTTTAACTTTAATACAATGCTCATATATCACCATTCCTTATTTCTTCAAGTCGCATTCTGCCTGTTCGTAATCGATCAGCTTTGTGATTGTTGGATGTTCCCCACATACTGCACAGTTGCAGTTCTTTGGAAGCTTGATCGCATGGAAATCCATCTTCAGTGCATCATAAGTCAACAGCTTTCCGGTCAACAGATCGCCCTTGCCGATAATATACTTAATGGCTTCCATTGCCTGAAGACTTCCGATCACACCGCCCATGGCACCGATGACACCAGCCTGCTTACAGGTTGGAACCGCATCCTTTGGAGGTGGATTTTTGAATACACAACGATAGCATGGTCCTTCATCCGGAACATACGTCATAAGCTGTCCCTTAAAACGGATAATACCTGCATGAGAAAATGGTTTCTTTGCCATAACGCAGGCATCATTAATGAGGAACTTAGCAGGAAAATTATCGGTTCCATCAATAATGAAATCATAATCTGCAATCAAGTCCATAATATTCGTTGAATCCACAAATGTACGATATGTCTTTACCGTAACATCTGGATTGATTGCTTCCATTGTCTCTGCTGCGGATTTCACTTTTGCTTTGCCCACATCCTGTGTTGTATGAATAACCTGTCTTTGCAGATTGGATAAATCAACCTCATCTGCATCCACAATACCAATCGTTCCAACTCCTGCTGCTGCCAAATACAATGCTGCCGGAGCACCTAAACCACCAGCACCGATGATCAGAACTTTGGCATTTAATAACTTCTTCTGACCTTTCACGCCGACTTCCTGCAAGATGATATGACGGGAATAGCGCTCTAACTGTTCATTGGTAAATGCCATTATCTAGCTCCTCCTCCCATGAAATATAAGAACTCTACCACGTCACCATCCTTGATGATCGTCTCTGGGAACTTCTCTCTCTCTACAAACTCATCATTGATCGTTACGGTAACATATTCTGCATTATCAATCTGCTCTTTCTCGATCAATGTAGGTAAATTAATACCATCTTCATATTCTTTCTTGTTGCCTGCTACTGTAATTGTCATCTTTTCATCCTCCTAATATTCTAATTGAATTAACACACATCTCATTTCTTATACAGCACCACACGATTCTTCTCTCCTGCAGTCACCGCCTGCAAACTTTTCTTATCGGCAATTTTTCCTATCTCAACTGCCTTGCAAGATCAGCTAAATAGATTTACAATCTCATCCTTGCCTGCTGCTCCAGATAACCGGTTCTTCTCTTCGCCGTTCTCAAACACAATCAAGGTTGGAGCGGACATCACCTGATACTTTGCCGTCAGGTCTTCCTCATAGTTCACATTTACTTTATAAAGATAAAGCTTATCTTCATATTCGTCCTCGATATCTCCAAGCACTCCTGCCATTCGTTTACATGGAATACAGGTATCGGAGTAAAAATCCACCAAAACCGGCTTATCTGCTTTCAGAACTTTCTCTTCAAAATCAGCACTGCTAATTCTTGTTGCCATGTCTTTCTCCTTTCCGGTAAATCATCTTCTCAAATCTCACCATATAAGAATATCTCCTTATAATTTTCCGACAAATCGCTTATTCTTCCTCTACCTTCTTAACAATAAGGGTATAAGTACCATCCTCATTCGCATTCAGTTTCAGGATCTGGTGTCCCTCTTCCTTAATACTTCTTGGCACATTCTGTACCGGCTCGCCGTCATTCATACGTATGGCAAGAATCTGTCCATCATCTATTTCCTCTAACGCTACCTTTGCCTTTACAAATGTTACCGGGCAAACCACATCTGTTATATCTACTGTATCATCAATCTGAAAATCACCCATTATATGCCTCCTTTAATCTCTTATAAAATTCTTCTCTGCCAACCCGGTCTAATGTGAACTTGAAACGTTCACTTGGGTTTGCATAATCATCAAAAAACTGAATCGCTGCATCTGTCACACGGAATAGCTGTTCCTCGGATGTAATCAGCGGCAACGGATATTCTCCCTTGCTGATCGCATTACCAAATGTTCCACCAAAGGATACCAGATAAGCAGATTCCGCATCCCACGCATCTGTCGGACAGGACTTCACACAGCGTCCACAATAGTTACATTTATCATAATCGACTACAACCTTGCCATCTTCTATGGTGATCGCATTCGACCGACATACCTTCGCACACAAGCCACAATTGATACAGGCTTCCTGCTTCCACTTCACATCCAATGCACCCTTAATTCCAACATCATTTTCCTCTGCCTTCAGGCAGTTATTCTGACATCCGGTCACACCGAACTTGAACTTATGTGGCAGCTCTCTACCGAAATAACGGTCATTTAACTTCTGTGCAATATCATAAGTATCAATGTTACCACTCGGACAAATCTGGTTACCCTGACAAGCGGTTACCGTACGAACTCTCGGTCCGCAGACACCCGGCTTGCAATCACCCTTGGCAAGCTCCTCCTTGACCTCATCAATATCCTGTAACTTGATAAATGGTATCTCCACCCCCTGACGGGATGTCAGATGCACATGACCATCTCCATACTTCTCTGCTACTTCCGCAATCTTCTTCAAATTCTCTGCTGTTAAGGTTCCCCCGACTACTGCAAGACGAAGGGAAAAGTTATCCTTCTGCTTCTGTCTCATGAATCCACCCTTCTTCAGGGTGCTGTAATCTACCTGTGCCATACTACCTCGTTCCTCCTATTGCATTTGCAAAATCTTTCTTCAGATCTTCTACATCCTCAATTCCAACACTCACACGTATCAGATCATCATACACACCCGACTGAATCTGATCTTCCTTTGACAGATGTACTGCGATCGTCGATGCCGGATGGATGACCAATGTCTTCGTATCTCCAATATTAGACAAGATAAACGGAAGTTTCAATGCATTAATAATCTCAAATGCTCTTTCCTTACTTCCAGTTCTCATCGTCACAATCGCACCAAATCCACCATGAAGCTGTCTCTTTGCCAACTCATAATATGGGCTGTTTGGCAATCCCGGATAATTCACCGTAATACCTTCTAACGTATCTAAATACTTTGCAAGTTCTAATGCATTCGCACATTGGCGTTCCATTCGAAGTCCTAATGTCTCTAATCCTAAGTTATTCAAAAATGCATTCTGCGGAGACAAACACGCACCCATATTCCTAAATAAACCATTCCGTAACTTTGCTATGTACGCCATTGGTCCGAACTTCTTATATGGTACCATACCCGGATACCGTTCGTCATCCCACTTGAACTTACCACTCCACGTCAGCACTCCACTGATCGCATCGCTGTTGCCATTCATGTACTTAGACGAAGAATTGACAACAATATCTGCACCAAGACTGATCGGCTTCACCAGATACGGTGTCGCAACGGTATTATCAATGATCAGCGGTAAATGATTCCGATGTGCCATCTCTGCAACTGCCGCAATATCCGTTACATCTAACATCGGATTCCCAATCGTCTCTGCAAAGATCAAACGGGTCTTATCCGTAATCAACTCTTCATAGGCTTCCGGCTCATTCTTCTTCACATATCTTGTTGTAATTCCAAATGCCTCCAGATCCTCGAATAACTCTACCGTCCCGCCATACAATCCCGCCGCTGCCACAATCTCGTCACCACTTTGCAGGATATTCATGAATGCATTGCTAAGTGCTGCCATACCGGAAGCACATGCCACACTTCCAATTCCACCTTCCAACAAAGTAACCCTCTTCTCAAATGCTTCCACCGTCGGATTGTTAATTCGCGTATAGGAAAATCCCATTGCCTTATTCGTAAAAATCTTCTCTAGGTCTTCTGCACATTCGTGCCGAAATGCACTGCTTTGATAGATGGGAACCTGCGTTGTACCATATGGGTTCTTATCATCTACTCCATGCAAAAGAGCTGTATTAAATCCACAATCTGTCACGTATCTATTCTCCTTTACCAAGCATTTCCTTAAGCTGTGTCTTATAATAAACCCATTTACCTACTTTGTCAATAGGTTATTAGGAAAATATTTTACCCTTGCACAGCGTAAGTGTGACGGACGCGCATGTTGAGGGTTGTGAACCCGGCTTTGGGCGGTGTCATATTGCAGCAGGCACACAGCACAAGGCATACCTTCGAACTAAGCTTGCAAGCAAGCTAAGGTCTCAGGCATTGCGTTACGGGCTCGCACGCAGCAGACACTAATGCTCCTTATAATAAGCGAACTCACATAAAAGCGGATATGGATTTATGAGTGTATACACAAGTGATATGTATGCATTCTTAATCCATATCCGTTTTGTTCGTTCTGCTTATTACTACGTCGCAAAGTGCTGGCGTGCTCCACGTACCTGCTTGCAAAATATGACAGACCGCCCCTGCCGGGATTTACTTTTTGAACATGCGCTGTTTACTGTGTAATCTCATTACGGCCGTGCAAGGGTAAATATTCAGAGAGAGATTTCAAAGCCATAACAGCTCTTCTCAAAGCCATAATGTTCATAAAAGCCATGTGCCCTAGTCCGAGGAAGCCCGGAATCCAATATCATTGCTTTACAATTTCGTTGTATTGCCAATTCTTTGGCATGATCAAGTAATAATACCCCATATCCTTTACCTCGATCCTCTTCATTTGTGATCAGACTTGACACATAACAGGTACGTCCCGTCATCCAGAAGGTATTAAAATAGTCTCCATGGCAGAAACCATGATAATTACCCTCTTCATCCACCGCAAAGAAAGCAAAGCTATTGTCATCTGCAAGAACTTCTTCATATACCTTCTTCACACTGCTATAATCATAAGTGTTATATGTCCATAATGCTTCAATATAACGAAATGCAATATCAAAATCTTCCAACGTTGCCTGCTGAATCTTCATCCTTACATCCTCTCCTTTTCCGGAACCAGTCCACCACCGGTTGCCCATATGATCTGCGTTGCATTGGGCAAAACATCTGTCAAATTATGTGCCTTAACATACTGTGCAAATAATTCACTGTTATATAATTGTAATGTTCCTGCAAGCCCCGCTGCCCCGGATGGTTCCACATAGATTCCCTCCGTATTATATATTGCCTGTTGATATGCAAGCAGATGTTCATCCGATACCGTCAGGCTTCCAGATACAATGTCCTTCATCTTGCCACACACATAGCCGGAAGGTCGTGCAACCGCCAGACCATCTGCAATTGTACTGCCGCCAAGACCAATCTCATACACGGAAATATCATTTTTCCTGCCACTTGCCATCCCCAATGTAAAACAAGGCATCTCAATTGGTTCCACAAAGAAGCAATGCACTGCGTCGCCATACATCTGTTTCAACCCATAGGTAATTCCTCCGGGAGCTCCCCCGACACCACATGGAATATATACAAATAATGGATGTTTTACATCAACTGGAATCCTCTTATTATAAAGCTGCATATAAAGCCGCATGGCTGCGGTTGCATAACCCATAAATAATTCCTCTGAATTCTCATCATCCACAAAATAACTCATAGCATCTCTTTCGGATTGCTCTCTTCCACACCGAACCGCTTCCCCATAATCGCTGTCGTACTCAATCACGGTAACTCCACGTTCCCGCAGCATATCCTTCTTCCATTGTCTGGCATCCGCAGACATGTGCACAATCACTTGAAACCCTAACTTTGCACTCATAATCCCGATACTAAGCCCCAGATTGCCTGTCGAACCAACTTGAATACAATACTTACTTAAGACCTTCCGGCATTCGTCTGAATCCACAATTTTGTAATTATCGGTCGGATGAAGCATACCCTCTTTTCGGAGGATATCCTCTGCATGCTTCAACACCTCATGTATTCCCCCTCTTGCCTTCACAGACCCAGCAATCGGAAGATGGGCGTCATCTTTGATCATAATATGCTTTGATACTCGGTTTCCCTGTCCGTTCAGCCATTCCTTTAACTTCTCACATTCATATAACTCCGACTCAATCAGTCCAACCTTGGCTGCTGTCTCAGGAAATACACTGGCAATATACGGCATAAAACGCATCAGACGATTCTGTGCCGCCTGTACCTTATAAAATTTCTCACCCGATATAATGGAATGCGGTTGCACACTCTGCATATCCGAATTAATCCACACAGTTTCTTTTCGTTCCTTTAAGTCCTGTATCACCATATCTTCCATTCCCATCCTGCCTCCTCTTATCAAATGCATATAGACATTTATATGATCCGTTAAATGATCCGGCCGACTGCCTTTTGTCAATCAAAGTTTGCAAAATGTTTTGCTCACTATTTTATACTGTCTCTTCCTTCATGTGTACAACTATCTTTTCATTTTACGGAAAAATGATACCAGTGTCAATTAAACTTTTCCCTGCAAACCGTTTCATTCCTTTACTTTCTGCATAAAATCATCTATAGTATAGAATGTCGTTTATTTATCATTATACAAATAGGGAGAATTATATGAAAAAGAGAGATTCGTTTAACAACAAATGGGGATTCATCCTTGCCTGTATTGGCTCTGCAGTCGGCATGGGTAATATCTGGATGTTCCCAACCAGAGTATCCATGTATGGTGGTGGTTCTTATCTGATTCCATATATTATCTTCGTGGCATTAATCGGTTTCACCGGAGTAATCGGTGAAATGAGTTTCGGACGTGCAACCCGATCCGGTCCGGTAGATGCCTTCGGATATGCCTGTGGAACCAAAGGGAAAGAAAAGATTGGAGAATTACTTGGTTACATTCCTGTCCTTGGTGCTCTCGCTATGGCAATCGGCTATACCGTTGTCATGGGCTGGTTATTAAAATATATGGTCGGTGCCTTTACCGGTTCCACCTTATCACCAGATGACGTAGAACAATTTGGCACACGTTTTGGCAGTATGGCATCTTCCTTTGGCAATAACTTGTGGCAGATCATTGCACTGTTCCTTGGAATCGGAATTCTGATGTTCGGTGTTGCCCGTGGTATCGAAAAAGCAAATAAGATCATGATGCCAATCTTCTTCATCCTGTTTGCCATTCTTGGAATCTATATTGCTTTTCAGCCGGGTGCAATCGACGGATACAAATACATTTTTCGCGTAGATCCGAAAGCTCTCGCAGATCCTTCTACTTGGATCTTTGCTTTGGGACAGGCATTCTTTTCTCTTTCCGTTGCCGGTAACGGAACCTTGATCTACGGTTCATATCTGCCGGACGAAGAGGATATTCCAGCTGCTGCCGGACGGGTTGCTTTCTTCGATACATTAGCCGCAATTCTTGCTGCATTAGTGATCATTCCGGCTATGGCAACCACAGGAGCGCAGTTAGATCAGGGTGGTCCGGGACTCATGTTTATCTACCTTCCAGCTTTATTTAAGAGTATGCCGGGTGGATATGTGATTGCCATTATCTTCTTCGTTGCTGTATTTTTTGCCGGACTGTCTTCGTTGATCAACTTATACGAAGCACCAATTGCAACGGTACAGGAAAAGCTGCATCTTGGAAGAAAGGCTGCTTGCAGTGTAATTGCTGTAATTTCCCTCATTGTATCCATTTGCATTCAGGGAATTGTCTCACAATGGATGGATATCCTGTCAATCTACATCTGCCCATTAGGTGCCGGTCTTGCCGGAATCATGTTCTTCTGGGTATGTGGTAAGAAATACGTAGAGACACAGATCAATACTGGAAGAACCCAGCCATTTACGGATAAGTATCTACCAGTATGTAAATACATCTATTGTCCAATCTGTATTCTGGTACTGATTCTCGGAATTGCGCTCGGTGGAATTGGCTGATCTTTATTATTGGCTCATCATTCAAAAAGGGAGCCCCTGCAAAGGAGTTCCCTTTTTTATTATTCATATACAATCTTGTCTATCGACCAGATGAATTACATTCGCAAATATGTCTTGCCACATAGACACCGCTTGCCGATGCATGGGATAAAGAATGGGTAACACCGCTTCCATCTCCAATCACATACAAGCCCTTATGGCAGCTTTCCAAGTTCTGATCCAATTCAACTTCCATATTATAGAACTTGACTTCCACACCATATAACAACGTATCATCATTGGCTGTTCCCGGTGCAACCTTATCTAACGCATAGATCATCTCGATAATTCCATCCATAATACGTTTCGGTAATACCAGACTCAGATCCCCCGGTGTTGCAGAAAGCGTTGGTGTAACCAATCCCTCCGCAATTCGTTTCTCCGTACTCCTTCGTCCACGAACCAGATCCCCAAAACGCTGTACAATGACGCCGCCACCTAACATATTCGAAAGTCTGGCAATACTCTCGCCATATCCATTACTATCCTTAAACGGCTCTGAGAAATGCTTGGCAACCAATAACGCAAAGTTCGTATTCGCTGTCTTCTTCTCATCTCCCTCATAACTGTGACCATTTACCGTAATGATTCCATTGGTATTCTCATTTACTACAATACCATTCGGATTCATACAGAAGGTACGGACATTATCCTCAAACTTCTCTGTCCGGTATACGATCTTGCTCTCGTATAACTCGTCTGTTAAATGTGAAAAAATAACAGCAGGTAACTCTACCCGGACGCCAATATCTACACGGTTCGACTTGGTTGGAATCTGCAATTCCCGACATACCTTTTCCATCCACTTGCTGCCGCTCCGTCCTACAGATATGATACATTTCTCGCAATCAAAAGAACCCTTCTCGCAGATAATGCGATAACCATCCTCTAGACGTTCCACTGTCTCAACCGGGGTATCAAAATAGAACTCCACATGATTCTTCATCTTCTGATACAGATTCTGTAATACCACATAGTTGATATCGGTTCCCAAGTGCCGCACCGATGCATCTAACAGATTCAACTTGTTCTGCAGACAAAGTTTCTTGAACTTGGTTCCGGCAGTAGAATATAACTTGGTCCCCTCTCCGCCATTCTCCATATTGATCTCATCGACATAACGCATCAGATCAACCGCCTGTTGTTTACCAATATATTCATACAAGGTTCCGCCAAAATCATTTGTGATATTATACTTGCCATCCGAAAAGGCTCCTGCCCCACCAAATCCACACATAATAGAACAACGTTTACAGTTAATGCAGCTCTTCACCTTATCCCCATCGATTGGGCAATGTCTCTTATCTAATGCATATCCTTCCTCAAACACCGCAATTTTACAATCCGGTCTATTCTTCATCAACTCATATGCCGCAAAGATTCCTCCCGGACCTGCCCCAATAATAATCACATCATATCTCATATTGAAAACCTTCTTTCTTCATATCCTGGCAAAACGCCTTTGCTATTCTATGACAAAGCTTGCCTTTCGTCAAGCTTTTTCTGTGAAAGATGTCTATTCATCCTCAATACCGTAACGCTTCTTACCGCAGAGTACGCAAATATCTTTTCTGTTCGTCCGTAATCCGATAGCTTTCAATCGCTTTTTGGATCGTCTTCCGGTGTACCCAGTCAGATAATCGATGTTTCTCTATATATGGAATCGCAACATCCCATTGCTTCGCCAATGCAGTTGCAAAATACCATGCAATCATCATATTAACGTAATATTCTTCTGATCGCACTCCCGCTACCAACTCCAGATATTCCTCTGAGAAATCTTCCTCTAGATATAATCTCATCAGCATACCAATTCCATACCGGATCGTATATGTGGCATCCGATGCAATCCACTGTCTGATATATGGCAGCAGTTCTTTCTTATGTTGAGCAAAACATTTCGGTGCCGGATAATCACAAGTCGCCCAATTATCAATATACGGAAGAAATCGTATCACTTCTTCCAAACATTCCTGATAATCTTTTATCCCTGTAATCAGCATCATATGTAAGTTGTTTTCTTCATAATATACATGCGGTAATTCCTGTAAAAATGCCACTGCATCCTCCGTTTTTGCAAACTTCTTTGCAAATTTTCGGAGCACCGGTGTCCGAATCCCGATTACCTGCTCCTTTTCCACATTTGGCATTAATTTACTATGAAAATCCCGATACTTTAGATCCTGCATTCCAAACAATTCCTCTTGCAGTTTTGTTCTATCTGTCATATACTGTCTCCCAATCCAGCATTTCTATACTAAATGATATAATCATCGCCACTTGGTGCCTGATCTAACAGATCCTGGATTGTAATCCCTTCGAAATAATCTTCAACTACCTTCTGAAAGCCCTCCCACATATGAAGTGTTTTACAAAAGGCTGCCCTCTCACACCGATTCGGTTCTTTCTCTAAACAGCTTATCGGTGCAAAACTTCCCTCTGTGATCTTCAATATACTGCCAACTGTATACTCTGACGGATCTTTTACAAGACGATATCCGCCACCTTTTCCTCGCAGCGACTGCACAAAATCATTCCTGCTGAGCACTACCACAATCGATTCTAAATATTTCTCTGAAATCTCCTGTCTCTTTGCAATATCCATAAGGGGAATAAATTCCCCATTATTATGTTCTGCCAAATCAATCATAACACGGATGGCATACCGTCCCTTTGTAGATATCTTCATTCTAACGCACCTCCATAAACCTACTTTACCACAGGGTTACTCTACATTGCAAGTCCTTACACCCTTGCACAGCGTAAGTTAGGACGGACGCGCATGTTGAAGGTTGTGAACCCGGCTTTGGGCGGTGTCATATTGCAGCAGGCACATTCGCATTACGGGCTCGCACGCAGCAGACACTAATGCTCCTTATAATAAGCGAACTCACATAAAAGCGGATATGGATTTATGAGTGTATACACAAGTGATATGTATGCATTCTTAATCCATATCCGCTTTTGTTCGTTCTGCTTATTATTACGTCGTAAAGTGCTGGCGTGCTCCACGTACCTGCTTGCAAACATGACAGACCGCTCCTGCCGGGATTTACTTTTTGAACATGCGCTGTTTACTGTGTAATCTCATTACGGCTGTGCTTATCGCCACCCCGAAGCCGTTCGGCGTTAATACGGCGTCGGAACTTTGAATGTAGATAGTGTCTGCTGATTTTGCAGCCCATAAACCAAGAAACCAAATCAATTTTAAGAACGAAAGTGAGGAAACTGCCCAATGAAAAAATATGCTGTTACCCTGCGTGGACACTATGAAAAGACTATCTCCGTCTATAAGTATGTGACCATATCCGTCTGCAAGAAGAATATCGAAGAAGCATAACACTACTTTGCCCGTGTGGGAGCTAACCTTACCGCACATTTCTCAAGACTCGACTCAAAATGCACTGAGCTTGACGCAGAAGAAAAGCTCCGCATATTCAGAATCAACTAAGAGAAGATTTAGAATATGACCAAATGACACTTAAAGAGTATATTGACCCGTTCACGGGTGAGCCGGTAAAAAGTAACAAGTAGAATAAGCCCCCAGGGCTTAGTAGGAAATGATGTTGCGACTGGCGAACTATTCGGTGAGTCTTTAGACTCCAGTGCCGACAACAAGCCCTTATAGGGCGTGAACAAGCCATCGACTTAGTCGGTGATTGTGATTTATTATTCGTCTAATATAACTTCTTCTTCCGACAAGTCATTGCTGACAGTCAGTAACAACCTTACTGATCATTTATTCTTGGCATTTTTGCATTATACTCTATTGGAACACTCTTTAATACTACGTTTCCCGGTTCCATAACTATCTTATCCCATTCCTGTACGGTTCCTGCATAAGTGACTTTTTTAATAGAAGTACAGCCATTAAAGGCGTTCTTTCCAATCTTTACAATGTTTACCGGAATATAAACCGACTCTAAATAGGTATTTCCCTCAAAAGCACTTTCTCCAATCTCTTTTACATCCTTATACGAATGTGAAGCTCCAAACGTATTAACCGCTGTCATGGTATCCGGAATTGCCAAATATTTGTATTTATCTAAGTTATCCTCATCCCAAATACCTGTAATCACAGCATTTTCTTCATCCGTTGCCATGC
>USBM01000042.1 GCA_900552885.1 uncultured Clostridium sp.
CCATGGATGACATATCCGGAAGATCATGATACTCTAATAAACGAGTTCTTATCTGTTCCTTCTCATCACCCACATAACCGGCATAATCCAAAATAATACCAATCCCATCTGCATGCCGGATATCCACCTCTTCAATCATATCATCTTCCAATGCATCCAGCGACTGTGCTCCCATATGCATCCGATGCTCTAATCCATCACATATCTCCTGATAATAAGTAAGAATCTGCGGATCATATAATTTTAACTTTGCTGCTACTTTCAGCATAAGATTCATATCCTTTAATATAGAAGAAACATCTTTCTCCTGTTCCAATGCTTTCCCTGCTAATTCAAAGAAAAGTTTAAACAAACAACTCTGCCCTCTCGCTAACATGATGTCTTTGTGATAAGACAAATACCCTTCCATCTCACTGATACCTTGTGCAAAACGACGCATCTGTGCAGATGCTTCCATGATCACACCAATTGTCATACCATCATCCTGACTCATCAATTGCAGATATTGTGCCATATATTTCTTTGCAATACTGACACTGTTGCTAACCTCCCACGCTTCTGCTTTGTGTTGCAATTCCAATGCATTGAAATGTTCCATTCTCGGAAATGGCATCTCAGCCACGCGATATTGGTTACAAAGTGTCAGATAATCATTATATAATGTCTCTACAAACATATGAAAATTCTTTGCCTGGTTCTCAAGTTCCGTATACAGACAAAGTAATTGATATCTCTGTTCCACTGCTGTCTTTAAAAACAGACTGCGCAATTTCTCCTTGCCTTTCAAAATATTCTTAATATCCTGTGCCCCATTACAGACAAACTCCGCCAGCACACAATCTGTCTGTGCAATATAATCACACTGATATATATCCCGCTCAAAAATGCCGACAATTGCATTCCTTCCAAGCTGTATCTTTGCTTCTACAAATATCTGAAGCACCGTTCCATCCTGAATCATGTACCAGCATTTTACGGTATCATTTTTTCTTGCAATCAGTTCTCCCTGACTTAATCGTACAATTTCCATTTCATTCCTCCTCGCACGAGCGCAATGCCCACACCCATGTATTCATTATAACATATAATTCCTTGCAAAAACAATGCAAACCCAATACTGACTCTTGAAATATAATCCCATTCCATCTATAATTCTTACAGGAATGTGAATACTAACATTATATTATAGAAGGGATAACATATACGAATGGACCAAACAACAAGAACAGTGGCAGATTCCATGGTAGAACAAGTCTACCATGTCCGCCCGGAACATCTAAACGGAGCATCCCGGTTATTTGGTGGACAGCTCATGGCATGGATCGACGAAGTTGCCGGTCTTGTAGCCATCCGCCATTCCAAAGGAGAGGTTGTAACCGCCTCTGTAGACAATCTGCGTTTCATCCGCGGAGCCAGACAACACGATCTGATCGTTTTGATCGGCCGTATCACTTATGTGGGCAACACTTCCATGGAGGTGCGGGTAGATACTTATATTGAAGATCTCGAAGGTATTCGCCGTCCGATCAACCGGGCATATTTAACAGAAGTCGCCATTAACGAAGATGGTTCCCTGCGCAAAGCACCGGGACTTACAATACAGAATGAAAGTGAACGTGCCGAGTGGCTGGCCGGGGAACGTCGCAAACAACTTCGGACAGAACGTCGCCAGGAAGGTTTTTAAAAACAAAGGAGAACAATTATGTGGGTAGCTGACCATTGGAAAGATTATGAAGTAATCGATACATCAAACGGAGAAAAATTAGAACGCTGGGGCAAATATATCTTATTACGCCCGGATCCTCAGGTATTATGGGATACACCAAAGAAAAATCCTGCCTGGAAGCGTTTGAATGCACATTATCACAGAAGTAAGAAAGGCGGTGGAGAATGGGAATTTTTTGACCTGCCGGAACAGTGGTCCATTCATTACAAAGATCTGACCTTTCATTTAAAACCATTCAGCTTCAAACATACCGGATTATTCCCGGAACAGGCAGCAAACTGGGATTGGTTTTCCGATCTCATCCAAAAAGCCAACCGGCCGATCAAAGCGCTTAACCTCTTTGCCTACACCGGAGGTGCTACCTGTGCTGCCGCAAAGGCAGGTGCAAGTGTCACCCATGTAGATGCTTCAAAAGGCATGGTAACCTGGGCAAAGGAAAATGCACAGGCATCCGGTCTTGCAGACGCACCGATCCGCTGGATCGTAGATGACTGTGTCAAATTTGTAGAACGGGAGATCCGCCGTGGCAATCACTACGATGCAATCATTATGGATCCTCCTTCCTACGGACGTGGTCCCAAAGGTGAGATCTGGAAAATAGAAGAAAAGATTCATCCATTTATCGCTCTATGCGAACAGTTACTAAGTGATGACCCACTATTCTTCTTAGTAAACTCTTACACAACCGGATTAGCGCCTGCGGTTCTGACCTATCTGATCTCAACCGAAGTAGTTGCAAAACATGGAGGTAAAGTGATATCCGACGAGATTGGACTGCCAGTCACTTCCAATGGTCTAATCCTTCCATGTGGTGCTGCCGGAAGATGGCAAAAGAATGAATAATCAAACATACAGGAGATTCTTATGAGTAAACAGAACGTAATTGATAACGAACGAAAACGCGGCGACTATACAATGTTTATTGATAAACTGGTATGGGTTGGAGTTCTTTGTCTTTTACAGGCAGCCTTTCTAGTCTATGCCTACTTACAATTACGGGAACATTATTTCAGCGTACAGTTTGTCATGACTGCGATCAGTATTATCGTTGTGTTATACATCATCAACCGCCCAATCAATCCTGCCTACAAATTAGCCTGGGGAATCACCATTCTGATCATCCCCGTTTTTGGGGGCTTTTTCTATCTGTTATTATCCGTCAATAGCACACGGCGTGCTTTCCGGAAAAGCATACGGGATGCCGTAGCGGAATCAAAAACACATCTGTCACAGGACATGTCCATCCTTGACCGGATCGAGAAACACAGCAAACACGCAGTTCCACAGGCCCGTTATATCTATAACCTTGCCAAATATCCGGTATATCAGAATACTAATGTCCAGTACTTTGCCTCCGGCGAAGAAATGTTTATCACATTATTAGATGAATTAGAGAAAGCAAAACATTTCATCTTTATGGAATACTTTATTATTCATGATGGAATTTTCTGGAATAGTGTGTTAAATATTCTGATCCGGAAAGCACGTGAAGGCGTTGAGGTCAAGATTATATATGATGATATGGGAAGTGTACGTACACTCCCTCCTATGTACTATGAAGAATTGCGGCAATACGGATTAGAGTGTTATTGCTTTAATCCATTCAATCCTACGTTGTCCTTGCGCCTTAACAACCGTGATCACAGAAAGATTACTGTCATTGACGGTCATACAGCATTTACCGGAGGCATCAATCTTGCCGACGAATACATTAACAAACGCCAGAAATTAGCCGGCTACTGGAAAGATTCCGGTGTTATGATCAAAGGGGAAGCAACCTGGAACTTTACCGTTATGTTTCTGCAGTTATGGCAACATGTGTCCAATGCTCCGGTCGACTATGAATCCTACCATACACCGGTTTCCGAATTCCCTGCCGACTGCAAAAATTATTCCGATGGCTTTGTACAGCCCTATGCCGACAATCCGCTCTTTTCAGAAGTTGTGGCGGAAAATGTGTATCTTAACATGATTCACCGGGCAACCAATTACATCTACATCACCACGCCATACCTGATCGTGGATAATGAAATGATCACTGCCCTGACATTAGCTGCACAAAGTGGTGTCGACGTCCGCATTGTAACTCCTCATGTACCGGATAAGAAAACCGTTTTCATGATCACCCGTTCCTTCTATGAACCACTTACAAAGGCCGGTGTGAAGATCTATGAGTACACTCCTGGCTTCATACATTCTAAAATGATGATATCCGATGACAACTACTGTGTAGTCGGCTCCATCAATTTGGATTATCGGAGTCTTTATCTGCATTTTGAATGTGCAACGTTCCTTTATCACTGCAAAGAAATCAATGCAGTCAAAGACGACATCTTAGACTGCATTGAAGTATCCGAAGAGATCACATATGAGCACTGTCTGCAGATGAACAAACCATATCGTTTCTGGTTAAGCATCCTGCGTCTATATGCTCCACTACTCTAGAATATACACATTAACACATGGTCTTATTGCACGCGATTAGCATCAGCAATATGACCATGTGCAAAATCCTGTGCATTCTGAAGTGTAATCTGACTGATTGCCGCTAATGCCTCATGTGTCAGAAATCCCTGATGCGATGTTACAATCACATTCGGGAAGGACAACAACCTTGCTGTAATGGAAGATTCCAGTAATTCATCCTCCCGGTTCTCGAATACATTGCGTCCTTCTTCTTCATATACGTCCAAGCCTACGCCAAAGAATTTCTTATTCCGGATTCCATGAATCAGATCTTCCGTCTTGACCAATGCACCCCTTGATGTATTAACAAGAATCACATTATCTTTCATCATAGCGATCGTGTCTTTATTGATCATATGGTGATTCTCCTCGGTCAAAGGACAATGCAGCGAGATCAGATCACTCTGTTGCAGGACTTCTTCTAACGACTTATACTCCACAAAGTCAAGATCCTTATTCGGGTACATATCATAAGCAATGACCTTCATGCCAAATCCATGACAGATTCTGCACATTGCTGCACCAATCTTACCGGTTCCAATAATTCCGGCGGTCTTTTCGTAAAAATTCATGCCCGTAAGTCCGACCAGACTAAAATTATTCTCTCTTACCCGGATATAACTCTTATGAATATGCCGGTTTACAGAAAGCGCAAGTGCCATGGCATGCTCTGCCACCGCTTCCGGAGAGTATCCCGGAACACGTAATACTGTCATACCATATTCATCCGCTTTATCCAGATCTACATTATTAAATCCCGCGCACCGCAATAGGATCAAAGAAATTCCAATCTCATGTAACCGTGTTAATACTTCAGCACCCAGATTAGAATTCACAAAACCACAGATTGCATCATACCCTTTTGCAAGCGATACCGTCTTCGGTGAGATATCAATCTCCTGATAGGTAATCTCTATATCCGGATAATTCTTAAGCTCTTTGTCAAACGATTCCTTGTCATAACTTGTTGCATCATAAAATAAAATCTTCATAATTCCTGCTTCCTTTCTACACAACAACTCATGTTATCATCTTAACCAGTTTACAATTATATTATACACCCTTTGTAAAGACCTGCTTCTAAAAAAGCCATTGTTTATTGCGCTGATATCACCTGCTTCATCCAACCCTTAGCTGCCACCATTCTCTCTGTAAACTGCTCGTAAAAATCACGATTTGATTGATAAAGGGTTACAAAAAACGCATTCAAAATATACATATCAATCTGTTTCACTGTCTCTTCTGAAAGAACCGGAAACTGTTTACTCAGATCTTTCAGGAAATAATGCCACTCACTGATAAATGCTGCATTTTTCGCAGCGTCCGGTGTATCAATCCACTTCTTTACCTTCACTTTCGTACGATTGGAATATGCACATTCATTTACCTGTAAGAAATATTGGAATCCTCCTTTTTCATAGATTCTTCCAAGTGGAAAAATCCGGCAGATTCCCGGCCGAATACTGTGAATACTGCACCTTCCTTCTTCATTCAGAAAAGAACAGCTTTCTCCGGTTCCTGACATCTTCAAGTTGGGTAAAATGATTCCTTCCACGACGTTCAGATCCAACCGGTTACCTATCAGTTCTTCAAATTTGCATCCCAATCCGGTTGTCAGGCGATAGACATCATACGGATCCAACACAATCGAATTGCCCATACCCCGGCAGCATACAGAACAGCCTTTACAATCATTACATCCTGCCTTTACCATGTCATTGATTCCATACAATTTCCCATCTGACACTTCCGACATATCCACATTACGTTCCATATTCATTTCCTCTTTCCAAAATCTTATCATATGTTATACATGTAATTATGATACCCTACATACTCCAATCCCGTCAATTGCATATTTACCCCAATAATACATCTAACAGCATCATAACTACAAAACCACTCATCACACCAAGCGTTGCAAGATATTTGTTATCCGAGAATGCTTCCGGTATTAGTTCCGAGCATACCACATAAATCATTGCACCGGCTGAAAATGACAGGATAAATGGCAAGATCATTTTCACCTGTAATGCAAACAGTACTCCAAAGACACCGGCAAACGGTTCAACAATACCTGAGGACTGCCCTATCAGAAAGCTTTTCATCCGTGACATGCCTTCCCTTCTAAGCGGCATCGCTACACAGGTTCCTTCCGGAAAATTCTGAATTCCAATGCCAACTGCCAACATAATTGCATTCAACAACGCTCCCGTTTGCCCTATTACGGCGGCACTGCCAAATGCAACACCAACTGCCAGTCCCTCCGGAATATTGTGCATCGTCATTGCCATCGTAACTAATATGCATCCCCGCCATTTATTGTTATTGTTCTTTTCGTTTTTTCTTTGCATTAAAACATCTGAGCATACCAGAATAGCACCACCGCACAAAAAGCCACCGGCAATATGCAGTAATACATTGCATCCTTTTTGCTGAACCATCTCAATTGCAGGCTCTAAAAGCGACCAATAAGATGCCGCAATCATAACACCTGCCGCAAATCCCATCATCAGATCCAATATCTTCTGATTCATGGACTTAAAAAAGAACACAAATGCTGCACCGGCTGCTGTCACACAATAAGTAAAAAGTGTGGCAAGTAATCCCTGCCACACCGGATGAATCTGTACAAACCAACTCATACTCTTACCCCTTTACCATACATCTCATATCTTCTCATTATATAATATATATCAAGGGGGTTATAATGTTACTATTATTACCTTCTTTTACTATGTATGATACAGGCAACAATTCCATATACGACAACAACCGTCAGCAAGATCATAAACACAATTGTCTCTATCATAAGCATTTTCCCATTCTGCTGCCATGATGTAATTGTCATTGCTAATGTAAATACTCCAAATTCTAATTCCATCCAGGTAATCATAGAAGACACATCACGATAGACCAACACTTCCCGCCCCGGCTCTATCTTGCAAGGGGTATTCCACGCTTCGGGCGACATCAGATGTAAAACCATGCTCATAACACCATTAGAAAATAACATGATCAGCGGCAGCATTAATAACACTCCCGGCGATCCATATTCATCTATGTTGCCCGCACCATCAAAATGCGTAGCAATCTCATCCGGTAAGATTGCCATTCCAACAATTGCAATAATGATGGATGCAACGAGACATACATAGGATAAAATCTCCATCACGCAATGCTTCTTTGTAATATAAGGTTTCGCCATATCTTTATCCTCCTGGTTTACATAACATTATATATTTTCGATCAAAACAGCCTGAGCCTATACACAGATTCTCTCTGCATATAGGCTGCATTTTTAAGAAATATCGAATTCCGGCGGAACATCGATCTCTTCCGATACATATTTTCCATCCTTCTTCCGCTGTCGCACGCACTCCGAAAGCAGATACTCGATCTGCCCGTTCACAGAGCGGAAGTCATCTTCTGCCCATGCGGCAATATCGGCATATAACTTCTCCGACAACCGAAGCGGAATCTGCTTCTTTGCTGCCATTAATAGAGACTTCCTGAGTTCACGATTGGCTGTGCATCATGGTTGCCGCACAAAACTACTAACAGATTTGATACCATAGCTGCCTTCCGTTCTTCGTCTAACTCTACTACCTGCTTCTCACTTAACTGTTCTAATGCCATCTCCACCATACCAACTGCACCATCTACGATCATCTTACGTGCATCAATAATAGCTGATGCCTGCTGACGCTGTAACATAACGGATGCAATCTCCGGAGCATATGCAAGATAAGTAATACGTGCCTCAATAATCTCAAGACCGGCATCATTCACTTTGCTCTGAATCTCATCCCGGATTCTACCTGCCACGATCTCTGCCGACCCACGAAGACTTCCCTCATCTGCCTGTCCATCTCCGGTTGTATCTACATTGGCTGCCACATCATATGGATAAATGCGGACAATATTGCGAAGAGCACTGTCACACTGCAAAGACAGATATTCCTTATAATTATCTACATTAAATACTGCTTTTGCTGTATCCGTTACTTTCCAGATAACCGCAATTCCAATCTCAATCGGATTGCCAAGACAGTCATTGATCTTCTGTCTGCCGTTATTCAAAGTCATGGCTTTCAAGGAAATCTTCTTACCAATTCCTTCTACCGATACCGATGCCCCATCCGCTGAGATACTAACGGATGCTCCATTATTCGTGAGGGTATCCCCACTCTGGGCTAATTTCGTTCCCGCTGCCGGATTCACTGCAGTACAGAACGGATTCACAAAATAAAATCCTGCTTCACGGATCGTACCTACATAATCGCCAAACAGGGTAAGCACCAACGCTTCCTGTGGTTTCAACACCTTAAGTCCAAGGAAAGGAATCCAGCCAATTGCAGCATAGACAATGCATAACACCATCAATACTAACACCGGTGCAATATGTACTCTGTCATAACTGATTGCCGTGATGATAATTCCCGCAATTGCAACTGCATACAATATCAGGCTTACCAGCAATGCTGCCATACCATTCTTCTTTCCTGTATAAATCTTCTCTTCCATCTCAAAGACCTCCTTCATCAAATGCATCGCAATGCATTTCTATTTGATATCATCATGATATCACTTTGCATTAAAATGTCAATATATTTTTAGAACAAACTTTTCTATAAAGTAAAAAAGATCCGGAACAGAATCTTACGCTCTATTCCGGATCTTTTCCGTCTAGGTTACATCACTTCTATGTCAAATTATAAATAAACCTTGATGTCCTGCCATGCTGCAATCAGTTTATCTAATGAATATGCCGCATTTGCCGGACTAGTTGACGGAAGTTCCGTCATCGGCAGATCACACGTCTTTGCCTGATACCGGCGGTATAACCTTCCTGCTAATTTACCATTTGCAAAAATATGGCTTACATTGGACTCTGCCATGATCGTATGGATATCTGTAGGTATTACGTTGCGTATACTGCTGTCACTCGACCCTTCGATATCACAGGCTTCTATTACATCATATACTGCAATATGATGAGTATGCAGCCATGCTTTCTTCTCTTCCACATTCTGTGGAACTTCTGTATTCTCCAACGCTGCTAATACTTTCCAAAACCGGTTCTGCGGATGTCCATAGTAAAATGCCTGCTCTCTCGATTTCACTGACGGAAAACTCCCTAAGATCAATATTCTGGATTCTTTATCATATACCGGATCAAATCCGTGTTCTGCATGTTGTGACATCTTCTTCTCCCTATAGATATTGATACGTTGCCCTTGCTATCTGTTTCATCGCCTGTTTTAATTCTTCTTCCCAATTCCGGCTGTCTACATACCAGATGCACGCATATGCATTCTCAACTCGCATCCAGGCAGAAGATATTGTAATAACCGGTATCTGTAACATTCTTCTTTGCACTTCCCGTATCACCAGCTCACCGGCACTCCAATCCGGACTTCCGGTTTCATGAATCGGGAACTGTATATCTGTCAGGATCACATCGAATTTTGTCTTTGAATCCTCCATGCACCGCATTCCTTCTTCCACACTTTGCACCCACGTAATATCAAAAGTTCCTATGTGTTCTAGTGCACTGCGGATTGCCATATATTTTTCTGTATTATCTTCAAATTGCAAGATATTCATTCTCTCCCCTCCTGCATATCAGAAACTCTGTTAAAAGACTCGTAACAATATCATATACAACAATGTTCCCACTGCAATACTCACAAATGTATTATGTTTCCATTTGTAACTGCCTGCAACCGTAAGTATTGCAATCAATTTTGGAATACCAATCCCAATCACATTATCCAACGAATCTTTGACACAATACACAATCAGCACTGCCATGATCGTTGCCGGCAACACTTTTCCAAGCTTCACAATCATCTCAGGCATCTTTCTTGAGCCACCAAACAGGGCAAATGGAAACGCCCGCAAGCCAAAGGTAATCACTGCTGACACAACCACCGCAACAAATATATATTCTGTCCTCATTCTATGCTGCCTCCTGTCTGCGGTTCCAGATGATCAAGATTCCGGACGCTAAAATTAACGATGGCAGCAGAAAATACTGTGTGCCCACGATAAGCAGACACACCACCGACGTTATCGCACCGACAACGGCCGGCACATGACTCGATGCCTGTTCCCACTGATCCACAAAAATGATCACAAATAATGCTGTCATGCAAAAATCAATTCCTGTCAAATCGAATGGGATTAACTGTCCTAACATTCCACCTATCACCGCTGCGATCACCCAGTAGCTTTTACTAAGAATTGCTACTTTGAACATCACTTCATGCCGATCCGGTTCTTTCTCATCCAAAGAACAATTCACTGCATAAGTCTCATCGGTCATTGTGTGGATCATATATAATTTCTTCTTTCCCATCCTCTTGAATTCATCTAAAAAGGTAAGGGCATAGAAGCTCTGCCTGCTATTCATCAAAAGCGCAGTAAGCGCAATTGTAAGGATAGACGCACCACTGCTTAACAACGTGATCAACACAAACTGGAAAGCCCCTGTATATACAGTAATACTGATCAACAGCGAGTAATACCAATGAAATCCTGCATTCTCCATTGTCATTCCGTATGCCATTCCCACAAATAAATAACTGCACAGAATCGGAATAGACTCGATAAATGCCGTTCTCCATGTATGCTGCTTTCCCCCTAATTCCTCTCATCCTAAGCAAAATACCTATAAACCACTTCAAACGCTCTCTTAAGTATACAACAGACCTTTTATACTACGCAATCTCTTTATTACTCTTCCACCGAGATGCTTCCGCGTATCATTCCCATCCAACAATAATAGGAATAGGTGCCCGTCTTTGTTGGTGTGAACTCTACTACATTTTCTCCTTCATCTAACGTAATCTCTTCTCCAAAATCCTGCAACAGTATCTTATAATTACAGCCATTGACCGTACCCGCCGGTGCCTCAATCGTCCAGACAACCGGAATTCCTGCTTTAACCGTAATATCTGGATAGGATCCTGCCTCTAATGTGCTTGTAATATACTGCACATTTTCATCCTCCTGTGTCGTCTCAGCCTGTGTTGTTGCGCCCTTCTCCGACTGGATCATCGTGACATCCTGTGTTGCTGTATCCTCTTCGGTTTCATTTTCAGACACCGTATCGGCAAGCTGACGTCCCACACCGGACAAAGCATTTCCCTGTGATATCATTACAAGCCCCATGACCACAACCAGCATAGCTCCTATCCTCATTACCTGTCTGGTGAACTTCTGTCCTAAGACGGATACCGCTGACCCTAAGCCTAACATAAGTGGAACCGTACCCATACTAAAACAGAACATCGAAAATGCACCAGATACAAAACCACCGGAAGCTAATGCAACGATCTGCATAGATTGTAATGGTCCACAAGGCATCAATCCATTACAAAGTCCGACAACAAACGGGGTTCTCTTCGCTGACGTTCTATGCTTTCTTCGTACAGGCATATGCAGTCCAAATCTCCGAAGTCCCGGAATCAATCCTAACATGTTAATTCCCATTACAACCATAATAATCCCCGCTGCAATCTTCACAATTCCCTGAATTGACGTCGATGTCTCTCATCTCATGACTTCGTCATTCGATGATGGACAGTCGCCGAATACAAATTTTCGTGCGAGCACGCATTTGTACTCGGCTCATTGTCTACACAGGAAAAGAGCTACCGTATATACGATAGCCCTCCCTTTAACCTATATTTTCAATATGTTGATTATATATAACCACACATTTCTTGTCAATGGAGATATGATGTGATTTCACAGATTGTTCATGAGTTATCTACCTTCCATCCTTCACTCGAATCTCCGGATATTTCCATTCATCTTTCAGCAATTGTTCTGTTGGCAGATAAAACCGTAACACGATCAACGACGGTTTTCCCACATTTGGAAGCCAGTTATTTACCATTTTCCCTTCCGGTCTTTCCTTCTGTATCAAGATCTCAAAAGAACCATCTTCATTATATACCAGGTCACTACGATCATTTAATCCAAATCTTCCAATCTCATTCGATATAATAAACTTATCTA
>USBM01000043.1 GCA_900552885.1 uncultured Clostridium sp.
TTCTATTGTATAGCCGGAATATAAATATAAACCGCAGTTAAAATTCTGGAGCCGGTTAATACCCTAACGGCTTCGGGTGTGGCGATAAGCACAGCGTAGTAGATTCTGATACAAACAGCACGAAACACAATAACGTAAATATCGGTTGCAAGGATATAACATCTATCATAAGCAGGTACTTCAGAACCGCCGGTACTTGGCGAGGTGTTTTCGAGCCTAGTACCGCTGCGTGTGATGAGTAGCGAGAGCGTGCCTGCGATGATAATGTTATATCCCAAACAACCGATTCATAACCTAGATGTTTCGCGCGTCCGTTCCCTTACGCTGTGCAAGGGTATTACATGTGATGGATGTCATCGTCATCGAAGTCATCATGGTCATCATCGTTCATGTATTCACGGTTTGTTACGCGTTTGGCATCACGTTGGGCCTCGACTAATTCGGATAATTGTTCTTTGACCTCGCGAGGGTGTTTCACACTTACGATATCAAAGTCCCCCATGGATTTGTCAGCAGAACAACAGTGAATGGTTCCGACACCGAAAATACGCTGTCCAAAAGAACGCTTGAGTGACAGATCCATGATGCGGTATAGACGTACTTCATCTTCTTTCTTGTTCAAAAATCCTTCTTCAATAAATAACCGGTCTTCTGTCAACATATATTTGGTAAAAGATAAAGGCAAACCAAATAAGGTGCGTTTCCGGTCGTTCCATAAATATTCCATATATAACCTCCCTGAAAAGAATATGTTACACAAATAATCTCTTTCGCAGATTCTGTAAAGATCATATATGTGCGTATATCTGCATTGTATCATGAATAGGAAAAAAAGAAAAGAAGTCTTGAATCACCTTGTGAAACTCAGTATAATAGCAATGTCAGAGTTAAATGAGTTTAGATTAAAGGAGATTACATTTTGAGAACGATTAAGAGATTTACTTCATGGATATTGATAGCTGCAATGGCAGGGTGTTTTGTAGTGCCGGCGCAGGCATCGAATACATATATAGACAGGAATACAACAAAAGAACAGTCCGGTACGAATAGTGAAGACAACAGTGGATCGGGTAATGGAGGAACAACGACTCCGAATTCGGGAGAAAATGGTAGTAGTGAAGCAACTACAACAGGGCAAGAGACAACGACTGAGGCGACAACAGAGAAACCAACAGAGCAGGCGACAACAACTGAGGTGACGACGGAAGCACCAACACAACAGACAACGACAGAGCAGCCGACAACGCAGGCACCGGTTAGGGCAGCGGATGTGGAATTAACAGGTATTTCTCCATTGACATCCAAAGTGATCGTGATCGATCCGGGACATTGTAAAAAACATACCGGTGCGTATGGTCATGGCTTGAGAGAAGAAGTGGTTGTTATGGATATTGCAGATGCCTGTCAGGAAGTATTGGACAACTATGCAGATGTGACAGTTTATATGACTCGTGATGCCAACAGTTGTTGTGCAAGTCTTGGATTGGGAGAGTGCCTGAGTGCAAGAAATAATTATGCCAAACGATTAAATGCAGATTTCCTGGTCAGCATGCATATTAATTCAGGAAGAAGCAGTGGAGCCAATGTTTTAACGGCATACAGATCCGGCTATAATGATAATATTCGAAAAGAAACACAGGCATTTGGACGACTTGCATTACAGAAATTAAAGGCAATCGGAATCTCAAACAGAGGTCTGTTGCTGCGTCGTTCTGAGAATGGAACGAAGTACAGCAATGGACGGCTTGCAGATTACTATTCTATTGTACGGAGAGGAGTGGTACAGCAGGTTCCGGGTGTGATCATTGAGCATGGATATATTACGAGTGCATCGGATTGTTTTCGTTTCTTCCGTACAAAAGCAAAACGCGCAAAGGTGGGACAGGCGGATGCAAAGGCAATCATTTCCTATTATGGTCTGAATAAGCAACTGGTAACCGGCAAGGTCAGTCAAGAGGCAGATGGAACATATTATCGTCTGGCATCGAATAAGAAAGCGGGCGGTTTTGTTAAGGAGGATGGTGTATGGTATTATTTCGATGAGAATACCGGAAAGATGTGCACCGGTTTTCAGAATGTAGGAAATGAGACCGTTTATCTGAGCCCGTCTACCGGACAGATGGTAGTCGGCTGGTTTACGATGGATGGCAAGAGGTATCTCGCAAAAGGAAATGGCGCATTGGTAAAGAGCACATCTTATGATGACGGGGTACACAAATATCTATTTGATGAAAACGGAGTGCTTCTTGCGAATGGTAATTATGTGATGAATGGAACCGAGTATTATGTGGATTCAAACGGATATGTGGCATCCGGAATCGTGACGATCAAAGGTGTCCGTTACGGATTTGATCCACAGACGAATAAGATGTTATACGGTTATCAGAAGGTGAATGGATATTACTATTATTTTGATGAGACGACCGGCCAGATGCAGACAGGATGGCGGAAGATAAATGGCAAATATCGTTACTTTAAGAAATCAACAGGTAAGATGCAACGCAATAAATGGATCGGAAAATATTATGTGAATGTCAATGGAATTCGTACAAAAAGGAAATAAGTCTTGTGAAACCTGGTCATATTTGGTAAAATAGAATTTGGGTTTGAGGAATATAATAATAAATTGGACGCATTTTGTGTCCGAATTACAAGGAGGAGAACGTAGACATGGCTAGAAAGTTAGACTTTGACAAAGAAGCTTTCAAGAAAGAAGTTGTGAACAATGTCAAGACTCTTTATCGTAAGACGATTGATGAAGCAACAAAGCAGCAGGTATTTCAGGCAGTATCTTATGCAATTAAGGATACGATTATCGATCAGTGGATTGCAACTCATAAAGAATATGAGAAAGAGAATCCTAAGACTGTTTACTACTTATCAATGGAGTTCTTGATGGGTAGAGCACTTGGTAACAATTTGATCAACTTAACCTGTTACAAGGAAGTGAAAGAGGCATTAGATGAATTAGGATTTGATCTGAATGTGATCGAGGATCAGGAACCGGATGCAGCATTAGGTAATGGTGGTCTTGGACGTTTGGCAGCATGCTTCCTGGATTCATTAGCAACCTTAGGATACCCTGCATACGGATGTGGTATCCGTTATCGATATGGTATGTTCCGTCAGGAGATTCAGGATGGATATCAGATTGAGAAGCCGGATGACTGGTTAAAGGATGGCAACCCATTTGAAGTACGTCGTGCCGAATATGCATGTGAAGTTAAGTTTGGTGGTCATGTTAAAGTAGAATATAAGGATGGACGTAACCGTTTTATCCAGGAGGGATATTCTTCTATTCGTGCTGTGCCATATGATCTTCCGATTATCGGATATGGCAACAATGTTGTGAACACATTAAGAATCTGGGATGCAGAAGCGATTCAGGATTTCAATCTGGATTCTTTTGACAAGGGTGAATATCAGAAAGCAGTAGAGCAGCAGAATCTTGCAAGAACAATTGTTGAAGTATTATATCCGAATGACAATCATTATGCCGGTAAGGAATTGAGATTAAAACAGCAGTATTTCTTCATTTCTGCATCTGTTCAGACGGCACTTAATAAATTCAAAGAGAATAATAAGGATTTACATGATATTCCTAAGAAGATCACATTCCAGTTGAATGATACACATCCAACCGTTACGGTTGCAGAGCTTATGAGAATCTTAGTGGATGAAGAGGGATTAGAGTGGGATGATGCATGGGATATTACATGTCATACTTGTGCATATACCAATCATACGATTATGGCAGAAGCATTGGAAAAATGGCCGATTGAATTATTCTCAAGATTATTACCTCGTGTATATCAGATCATTGAAGAGATTGACCGCAGATATGTGAACATGATCCGTGAGAAGTATCCGAACAATCCGGAGAAGGTTAAGAATATGGCAATCCTTTACGATGGGCAGGTTAAGATGGCTCACCTTGCAATTGCAGGTTCTTATTCTGTTAATGGTGTGGCTGCCCTTCATACAGAGATCCTTAAGAAACGTGAGTTGAAGGACTTCTATGAGATGCGTCCGGAGCAGTTCAACAATAAGACAAATGGTATTACACAGAGACGTTTCTTATTGCATGGTAATCCGTTATTGGCAGACTGGATCACTTCTAAGATTGGTGATGAGTGGATTACAGATCTTCCACATCTTGCCAAGTTGAAAGTATATGTAGATGATGAGAAGTGCCAGCAGGAATTCATGAATATTAAGTATCAGAACAAGGTACGTTTGGCTGCATATATCAAGGAACATAATGGTGTAGATGTAGACCCACGTTCTATCTTTGATGTTCAGGTTAAGAGATTACATGAGTATAAGAGACAGTTGCTTAACATTTTACATGTTATGCATTTATATAACGAGATCAAAGAGCATCCGGAGATGGATATCGTACCTCGTACATTTATCTTTGGTGCGAAAGCAGCAGCCGGATATAAGAGAGCAAAGCTTACGATCAAGTTGATCAATTCCGTTGCAGATGTGATCAACAATGATGAGTCGATCAAAGGTAAGATCAAGGTTGTATTCATCGAGAACTACCGTGTATCCAATGCAGAGCTGATCTTCGCGGCAGCTGATGTTTCAGAGCAGATTTCTACCGCATCCCGTGAGGCATCCGGTACCGGTAACATGAAGTTCATGTTGAATGGTGCTCCGACACTTGGAACTATGGATGGTGCTAATGTTGAGATCGTAGAAGAAGTTGGTGCTGAGAATGCATTTATCTTCGGTCTGTCGGCAGATGAGGTTATGGCTTATGAGCGTGATAAGAACTATCGTCCACAAGACATCTTCAACGGCAATGCGAATGTCCGTCGTGTATTGACACAGTTGATCAATGGTACATTTAATGAGGATACGGAGTTGTTCCGTGATCTGTATGATTCCTTGATTAAGGAAGACGTATACTTCACATTGAAGGATTTCGATTCTTACTGCGAGGCACATAAGAAGGTTGATGAGGCATACAGAGACGAGAAGGGATGGGCGAAGATGGCAATGCTTAATACAGCATGTTCCGGTAAGTTCTCTTCTGACCGTACAATTGAGGAGTATGCAAAGGATATCTGGCATTTGGAGAAAGTAACCGTTACTATGCCAAGTAAGACTCCGGTTAAGAAGACTTCTAAGTAATTTATATAAGATAGAATAGATATAACCTCTCTCACATAGATTAGTGAGAGAGGTTTTTTTATGAAGAAATGGTTATGGATACTTTTCAGTATGTTGGTATTTCCGTGCATAGTAAGTGTAATTGCCTGTATGGTCTCCCCGGATTTATCCATCGGACAGGGCGAACGAACAATACAGAACTGTCATATGGGAAAAAATATATTGGCGGAAGTAAACGGACTATATAAAAAAATGGATGTGGAAGAATATACACTTGGGATTCTGGCAGGTGTAATACCACCGGATTATGATAGAGAGACATTGAAAATGCAGGCGGTCATCATACGTACGAATCTACTGAAAGAGATGGAAGAACAGGGAACGAAGGATGCTGCAGATCTGCCCTTTTCGTACATATCTGTTGAGGAGCGGAAGGAAATGTGGGGAAATCGTAAGTATGACCTATACGAGAAACGAATGGAGGAAGCTGTTGTCGATACGGCAGGTAAGGTACTAAAAAAAGAAGGAAACCTGATTCTGGCTTGTTATCATGAGGTGAGTATTGGAAAAACTGCGAGTGCAAAGGAAATACTGGGGGAGGATATTTCATATCTGCAATCGGTAGAGAGTGGCTGGGATGTAGAGGCAAAACATTATATGAATCTGGTGAATATGACGTGGGAAGAATTGGGTACTCTGATGATGGAAAAGAACGGGGAGGTAACGCAGCAAAAGAAACAGCAGACTATGGATGAGAAAATGAAAGAAGGCAATGGGAATGATGACGCTGCGGCTGTACAACAGGCACAGTCAGATAAAATGGAGATTCAGATCACAGAGAGTACGGAAAATGGTTTTGTCAAGAAAGTGAAGATTGCGGATAAGGAATATACCGGTGAAGAAATAATGACGTTGTTAGGGTTACCGTCTCTTAATTATTATGTGGAAGAACAGGAAAATGGAATTCGTTTTGTCTGTCTTGGGAAAGGAAATAATTTAGGGGTATCTCAATATGGTGCAAACTGCATGGCAATAGATGGCAGATCAATGGAAGAGATCTTACAATATTATTATCAGGATGTAAGTCTGGAAAGCTATTAGAAACACTCATATAAGCACGTTGACAGTCTTATTATTTTGTGAAATAATGTAATAAGCATATAAGAGAACAAGTGACAGTGAGGCATAAGATATATGAAGTTGAGATACCGTTTTTTCCTGAGTTATGTGCCTTTTATGTTTGTGATCAGTTTACTGATTCTATTTGGAGCCGATCGCTATAACGGTAAGGCGAAGATGGTAAGTTATGAAGCAGGAACAGCAGATCTGGGCAGTTATAAGGGGGAAGTGATTCGCGATGGTGGTACGAACGGATTGGCGAATCAACAGGAACAACAATTTTATAATGGGACAGATTTGAAAGATAATGGTCTGCCATATTGTATCAAAGTCAATAAGACTAAGAATGTGGTCACTATATATACAGTTGGTGAGGATGGATATTATAGCAGACCGGTTAAGGCTATGGTGTGTTCTGTGGGAGAGAGTGGGAATACTCCTGAAGGCGTATTTGACCTTGGAGCCAGAGAGGAATGGCTGCCGTTAGAAGGTGACGTATATGGTCAATATGCAACAACGATCACAGGCAGTTTTTTGTTTCATTCAGTTCCTTATTTTTCGCAGAACAAAGCGGATTTAGAGATTGAGGAATATAACAAATTGGGACAAAGTGTGTCGGCAGGTTGCGTACGATTGTCTGTCATTGATGCAAAGTGGATCTATGATAATTGTAGTGAGATGACTTATGTAGAGATCTTTGAGAGTGACTATAGTGGTCCGTTAGGAAAGCCGGTTTCTGCGGTTATAACGAGCGGTGGTGCAGAAGGCAACTGGGATCCGACGGATCCTGACCGTGATAATCCGTATATGGGGAACGTGCCGGTTATTCTTGGAGCATACGATCGTGAGATAGAGAGATATTCCGACTTTGATATTACGGCGGGTGTTACTGCATTAGATTCAACGGGTAAGGATGTTACCAATTATATGAAGGTTGATGGCGAGGTTAATGAGAATGTATGTGGTACGTATAAGGTAACGTATTCGGTTACAGATGAGACAGGTATTACCGGCACGGCGACTGCGAATATTATTATCGAAGATGATGATGCACCTGTGATATATGTGGATCAGAAAGTGACTGCGATAGGAGCATATGACGTGTCGTCTGCGAAGCAATTGTTGGATCTTTTATTGGAGAATGTGACAGCATATGATGGCAGCCATTTAATGGACAGCAATTCAATATTAGTCGATTATTCAGAGATTTTAGAAAAAGGATATGGAAAATGTCATGTCAAATATCGGGCGAAAGATTCGGAGGGCAATCAATCCGAGGTTGTAGTTTTGTCAGTCGATGTGGATATGGAGGCTCCTAAGCTTGCATTGAAGAATGAACTACAGGGAGATATTCGTATCTCGAATATGTTAGATGATGATTATCTGCTTGGGCTTGTCGAAGCAAGTGATAATAGTGGACAGGTAGAAGTTACGGTCAGCCGGCCATTAACATATGACAAAGAAGAACCGTATATTGTTATGTATTGTGCCAAAGATACGTTTGGTAATGTGACGACATTAAGTGTTACATACCAATTAAAAGAATAAAATTGAATAAATCATCATTTCTATGGAAAAGATATTTGTAGAGGTGATGAATATGAAAAATCGTGATACAACATTGTTACAAAAGTTGAAGGATAATGCATTTTATGTAGCATTAGGTCTTGGATTGTTGGCCGTACTTGCAGTGGTTGCCGTATATACAGTGGAACAGAATGGTGATCAGCTTGCTGCAAATAACACAGATCTTAATAAGGCGTCGGATTATTCGCAGATTACGTCGGAAGATTCTAAGGCAAAAGAGACAAATGCCAAGACGGTGAAGAGAGAAGAGATCACAACTGAGAAAGAACATAAGCAGCAGACAACAACCGAACAGATGGCTACAGCACAGGCGGCAACCGAGGATGTTACGGAAGTTGGTATAGAAGAAGAGGCGAAGCCGGTTACGACAGATGTTGGAGAATTGAATTTCTCAAGTGATAAGATGATCAGTTGGCCGGTCAGTGGCAAGGTGATTCTTCCATTTAGTATGGAGACAACGGTGTATTTCAAGACATTGGATCAGTATCAATGCAATCCCGGTATGCTGATTGCTGCGGGTAATGGAAGCACCGTGAAGAATGCATATCTTGGTAAGGTTACAAAGGTTACAAGCGATGACGTATATGGCAATCTGGTTACAATATACATTGGCAATGATTACAGTCTTGTATATGGACAATTGGATACCATTTATGTGAAAGAAGGGGACTATGTAAAAGCCGGAGATTCCATTGGTACGATCGGGAATCCGACAGACAGTTTTACAGAAGAGGGCAGCCATCTGTTCTTTGAGATGTTGCAGGGAGAAGAACCGGTGGATCCGGTATTATATATGGAATAAGAAAAAGACCTCTGGTGGACTGGGCTGTCCGGACTGTCAGAGGTCTTTTGATTATGTTTTTGAATGTGTATTTCATACTTTCTTATTAACTGGAGCCTTGTGATTAATGTGTGTTGTCGGATCCACAAGTATTGCAGATACCTTGAAATAACAGTTCGTGTGAAGTGATCGTGCCGGAGAAAGAGTCGTTGGCAAGGTGATCAAGATCTTTCTGATAAGGGAGATCAACATCCTGTACACAGCCACATTGTTTGCAGATAAAATGATAGTGGGGGCGGATATCTGCATCAAAACGATCTGTTTTACCATCGCATGATAAGCGCAGGATCTCTCCGCGATCAGACAAGAGGGAAAGATTACGGTATACGGTTCCTAAGCTGATGTTAGGAATCGTTTGGCGGATCTCATGATACACCATGTCAGCAGTAGGATGATCTTTTCTGGTTTTCAAAAAAGCAACAATTGCATCTCTTTGCTTGCTTCGTTTTAAAGTTGTAAGTTCTGCCATATCGCCCTCCAAAATAGTAATGATTATTATTTGTATTATATAATGTTTCTTTCCAAAATGTCAAGACTGTGTTATAATCATATAAGGAAAAACAAGAGTGACACTGAGATTTTCGGTGAAAATGAGGTGCAATTATGAAAGAGAACCAGATAAAAGGACTGGCATGTCAGGTTATGGATCTGTCTGAACAGGCTATGATCGTCATTTGTAAGAATGATTATTCGGTTGTATATGCCAATGCCAAGGCACGGGCAATATTCGGAGAGGACGTTGCGGGTATTACTTGTTATCGGATGGTGGAAGGTGAGGATACACCATGCAAAGCATGTCCATTTCAAATGAACGAAATGAATGCGGAACAGATTGTAGAACGGTATCTGCGATCTTTTGATCAGACAGTGCAGATTAAGGTGACTCCATTGGTATGGGAAGATGGTGAAGATACCTTGGTTTATACGATATTAGATTCCGATGAATTACTGTTAGCAAAGATGAATTTGGAAGCAAAAGTGCAGTCCTGTGAGGAGCAGCTGCGGTTATCGGGAGAACTGTATCAGACAGTAGTGAGCCAGTTGCGAACGATGGTGTTTGAATATAATGTAGAACAGAATACATTTTATATATCACCTTTGTTTCAGGAGAAGTTTGGAATTACAGAGATACATAATATAGATTTTTTATTAGATGAACGGGCGAAGCATCTGATATATGAACCGGATCGGGATATTTATCAGATGCTGTTTGCAGATCGGGAGGATGATTTTCGTGAGGTTACATGCCGGTTGAGGATGAAGAGCGGACAGCTTGTATGGTACCGGATCTGTATTCAATATATCAAAAATGACGAGGGCAAGACGGTACGTGTAATTGGAACACTTAAGGATGTGGATGAGGCAACCAGATCTTATGAAACATTGCGATACCGTTCGGAATATGACACTTTGACCAATATTCCGAATGTGAACCGTTTTTATGTGGATGCAGACCGTATGATCGAAGAAGATGAGACGAAGCATTTTGCTATCATTTCTTTTGATATTGATAAGTTCAAATTAATCAATGATCTTTTTGGAATGAACACAGGAGATGAAGTGCTAAAGCATATTGCAGATGTGCTGCAAATGAAAGCACCGCAATCGTCCATGTACTGTAGAGTGCATTCGGATATGTTTTTGCTTTGTGTATCTTATAATAGACGAGGTGATCTCATTAAGCTCGTGGAGAAGCTGCGCAAGGCGATCTATAAGAATGAGTTCTCATTTGATGTGAATACAACATATGGAATCTATCTGGTAACAGATATCACGATTCCGATTAACCTGATGTGTGACCGGGCAACATTGGCGGCTCGCACAGTCAAAGGGAATGCGATGAATTTCTGTGCGTTTTATGATGAGCAGTACCGCACAGAGATTCTTAAGAATACAGAGATTGAAAAGGATATGAATGCGGCAATTGCAGGCAAACAATTTCAGATGTATCTGCAGCCGAAGTATAATCTGGTAACGGGAAAGATCTGTGGTGCAGAAGTACTTTCAAGATGGAAACATCCCGTGAAGGGCTTGATTCAGCCAAATGATTTTATTCCACTATTTGAACGGAATGGATTCATATTAAGGTTGGATGAGTATATGTGGGAAGAAGCATGTAAAACCCTTGCCAGATGGCGGGATGAGGGGAGAACTCCTGTGCCGCTTTCGGTTAATATATCGAGATATCATATCCAGCATAATGACTTAGTCGGAGCATGGAAACATTTGATTAAGAAATATAATATTCCGACATCATATCTGACATTGGAGATTACAGAGACGTTCTTTTATGACTCGAAAGATCTGTATGATGTGTTAGAACAGTTGCAGGCAATGGGCTTCCGGTTAGAGGTTGATGATTTTGGAGCAGGGTATTCGTCTCTTAATATGATACGTCAGATACCGGTAGATACTATTAAGATTGATAAGGATTTTCTGGATAAGAAGTTGGCAACAGACAAAGGAAAGATTGTGATCAGTCATACCATCGCTATGGCGAAAGATCTTAAATTAGATGTAGTTGCAGAAGGTGTTGAGACAAAGGAACATGTTGATTTTCTGAAGTCATCTTCCTGCGATATTGCACAAGGATTTTTCTTTGCAAAGCCAATGCCGTTAGAAGAATTTGAGAAGATTTATTTTGAAAATAATGCACAATAATAGACATATGTTGGACAAATGTGAAGTTTTTGGTAAAATTATATTTTTTTGCAGTGTATAACTTGACATGCCATATATCCTGTTGTATAGTCAACATTGATAAGAATGGCGTCAGAGAACGACCGATCATAATGTAAAAGGAGAAAGTAATATTATGTTAGAAAAGATGAAAGAAATTATCGCTGAGCAGCTTAGTGTTGATGAGAGCGAGATCGAATTATCTTCCAATTTTAAGGATGATTTAGGAGCAGATTCATTAGATTTATTTGAGTTGGTGATGGCCCTTGAGGAAGAGTATGATGTGGAGATTCCTTCTGAGGAATTAGAGAATATCGCAACAGTAGAGGATGTTATTGAATACTTGAAGGCTCATGGTGTAGAGGCTTAATTCATTTATCGGTATTACATGTATGTGACGAAAAGAGACTGCCAAACGGCAGTCTCTTTTCATATTTCTGGTAATGTGCATTTCTTTTTATTACATCTGGTGACGGACAACACCATACTCATCATCTAAACGAAAGAAAGAACAATTCGTATTGCGTCCCTGTAGGAATTTCACCATATCATCTTCATCCAAATTCACATCACAGGAGTAGAACTCCCAATCCTCATCATACACAAAGTGTACGCATTGATCACACAAATCCATAATGTACCTCCTTTCTCAATGTATCCTCTTCTACAGCGTAAGTCTCCGGACGTGTTGATGTGGGCGCATGCCTGAATGTTATGAATCCGGTGCTTCGAAGGTGG
>USBM01000044.1 GCA_900552885.1 uncultured Clostridium sp.
TTAAAGCAATTAATAAGAATTATGCAGGGAAGGATGCACGAGAACATGTTAATAATCTTCATAAAGGTGCTACAGCAATTTGGGATTATGGAATGATCGAAGGTTGTAGAAATTCATGAAGAGTGAAAAGCCGTCTTAACGACGGCTTTTTGATGTGTAATAACTATTGCATTTACTAAGATAAACGTTTTGAGAGGGAAGATTTATGAAACATACTACATATGTTATGCAGATAATAATGATAGCAATGAGTTGTATTATATTAACGGCATGTGGCAAAGGACAGGAACAGAAATCTGAGGCGACTATTTTTTCGGATGAGATGGCATATGAAGGAGTACCTATTCCTCTAGAGGAAGTTCGGGGGGAGTTAGAAATGTGCCGGGTAGGAAATGATAGATTATATGTTTTGACATCAGAGAATAGCAAATGGCATATGTACAGCATGGAGTTAAATGGAGACAATACGGCAGAGATTCCAATTTCGTTTTCGGATAATATTACAGTAAATAATTATTATGTAAATGATACAGGTACATTATTTTTGTTAGAATCGAATATAGAAGATGATAATGCAAAAATATTGGTAAAATGCAATGATCAAGGGGAGGAGTTAGCGCAATGTGAGTTACAGTCGGTATTACCTCAAATAGAGGGAGTGCTGAATTGTATTACAGTGGATGATACAGGAAACATAATATTGGCTAGTGATAGAATTGTATATATATTAAATGAAAATTTGCAGTTGCAAAATCAAATTGAGATGGAAGAAGAGGGACAGATTACAACGTTTGTAAAAACCAACTCTGGTAAGATTGCTTGTGCAGTCACTCCAAAAGATAATGGTGGAAGAAATGTTGTGTGTATGTTGGATATTCAGAAAAAGGGATGGGATGGGAATGTTAATCTTATCGCTCAGCCGAGAGTAAATGAATATTGTCTGTTAGAAAGTCGGCAATATGATTTTTATTATAAAGATGGTGGGGGAATATACGGATATGTTGAAACGAAAAATACATGGGAATGTGTGCTGGAAGCTAGATGTTCCCTGTTAACTAAAACAGATATTGATGAATTTTGTGGTGATCTAGAGGGAACGTTTGTATCTGTTTCAGGGATGTTAAATACTATTCAACAAACAAAACAATTAGAGGTATATACAAAACTGAATCCGAAAGATATGGAAACGAAAAAGACAATAGTATTTGCAGGATATAATGTAACAAATCAACTAAGAACAGTTGCTAGGAAGTTTAACCAAACACATAGTGATTGTAGAATACAGATAAAAATATATGACGATCAAAACGATGAGGAACATACCAGATTAGGTTTAGATATTACTACTGGAAAGGTTCCGGACGTATTTTCTATATCAGCAGTAGGGATACCTATGAATCAATTGGTCAAAAAAGGAATATTGGAGGATTTGACACCATATTTTGAAAAAGATTCAGTAGTACATATGGCAGATGTCGAGCCATCTGTACTAGAAGGAATGAAAATAAACAAAAAATTATATGGCATTGCACCATACTTTTCGCTATGGTCGGCAGCATGTAAATCATCTGACGTAGGGAAGATGACGGGATGGACATTTGAAGAAATGAAAGAAATTCTCTCAGAAAAAGGAGATGGTGCGATTGCAATGGATTGTGTGGAAAAACAGGAGATTTTGTATAATTTTCTAATTGGAAATATGTCTGATTATATAGATTGGGATTCAGGAAAATGTAATTTTGACAGTCAAGAATTTCAAGAGCTTCTTGAATTTTGTAATGAGGGTTTGTCGGTTTCGCAAGGAATAGATAAGGAATATGATGAATTGTACAATCAAATTGCCCGAAAGATACAGCAAGGTAAGGTGTTAATGGTTGTAAATCAGAATGTCGGAGTTGATGAAATTCAGATAGCAAAGGCGGAATTGGGACCAGATATCACATATATCGGTATACCGGAAGAAGATCGAAAGGGATCATATTTTATGTTCAGTGAACAGTATGGTATATATGCAGGTTCTGATGTGAAGGAAGAATCATGGGAATTTATTCGAATGGTTATGGATTCAGAATATCAAACGAATATAGATTACATCAATAGTGGGTTTTAGCCAACACGAACGGATTGCGTAAATGGGGAGTTCAAAGCGTTAATGGCAACAGAAGGATATGAAGATGAATATGGTAATTGGATTGAACCTATGGAAACTGTTAGTTGGGAAAACCCATCGGGATTACAGCTTCGCACAGGGCCAGCTTCACAGGAAGATATAGATTTGATACATGATTTGATCGATCGAACGGATAAGGCATTAACAATAGATGAGGATAGTATGAATATTATAATGGAAGAAGCTCAAACATATTTTGATGGTCAAAAGAGTGTAAAAAAGGTTGCTAATATTATCCAAAAGCGGGTAACCACATATGTGAATGAACAGAGGTAAAAGGAAAAGAATTGCTATTATTGACGATTATTTGTGTTTATGTATATACAATAGAGCAGATTACTATCTGCTCCATTGTATAACTGTTGTTTTATTCATTTTCATCTTCTAATATAGAGGTACAGTGTCCGCAACGGGTTGCCTCGATCGGAATCTCATATCTGCAATACGGGCAGATCTTTGTGGTCTTTACTTCTACTTCCTGCTTCTTGCCAAATGACATCGCCTTATTGATTGCTTTCATGATACAGAACAGGATAAATGCCATAATTAAGAAGTTCACAACAGCACTTAAGAAGTTAGAGGCAAATCCACCAACATCCTGTAAGGAATAGCGGGCTCCGGCTGTAAGGAACTTGAGGATCGGATTGATAAAGTTGTCAGTTAATGAGGTTACGATTCCGGAAAACGCACCACCAATAATCACACCGACTGCCATATCCATGACATTTCCTTTGAGTGCAAACGCTTTGAATTCTTCAATAAATTTCTTCATATGTAATTCAGTCCTTTCGATAATAATTAAAGATAGGGCTGAGATCTGTTTGTCTCAGCCCTATTATATGTCGACTCTATTGTGCAAAAATTTTAGAAGTGGAAGGTATCTTTCAGACCTACCCATAACTGGTCTTTGTCACTTAAGTTAAGTGCGGTTCCGTCGGTTAAATGATATCCCTCACCGGAAGCGGTTCCTTTGTACTCACCTTCAAGCTGTGGCCATTCTACACCAATCTCCGGGTCGTTCCATGCAAGACCGCCCTCATCGCCTGGATGATAGAAGTCTGTACACTTATAACAGAACTCAGCAATATCACTTAATACTAAGAAACCATGTGCAAAGCCTTCTGGAATATAGAACTGTTTCTTGTTCTCTTCGGTTAACTCAACACCGAACCATTTGCCGTAGGTTTCAGAATTGCTTCTTAAGTCAACCGCTACATCAAATACAGAACCCTTTACGACACGAACTAACTTGCCCTGTGGAAATTCCTTCTGGAAATGAAGACCGCGAAGGACACCCTTGGTGGAGCAGGACTGGTTATCCTGTACGAATTCCATTGTCAATCCGGCTTCTTCCATATCATTTTTATTATAGGTCTCCATGAAATATCCTCTGGCATCACCATGTACGGCAGGAGTGATCACACATAATCCCTCAATGCCACCTGCATTTTTCTCGACTTTAATCTGTCCCATGATTATATCTCCTTTAAAAATCAATCTCTTTCAAATAACGGCTTAACGCATCCTGCCAGGTTGGTAATGGTGTGAAGCCCTGTTCTACTAACTTGCTTTTATCAAGACGGCTGTTAAATGGTCTTGCTGCCTTGGATACACCATACTCTTCGGTTGTCACAGGAAGTACCTTCAGGCGGTCTTCACTGTATTCGGTATGTCCAAGTTCTACTGCCTGACGGAAGATCTCTTTTGTGAAATCATACCAGCTGATATAGCCGCCCTCGTTGGTTGCATGATAGAAACCATATTTATCCGTCTGGATCATATCAACGAGAAGTCTTGCTAAGTCATACGTATAAGTTGGTGTACCGATCTGATCGTTGACTACCTTTAATTCGTCATGGCTCTTGCCAACATTCAGCATAGTCTTGATAAAGTTCTTGCCATTTGTACCAAATACCCAGGCAATACGGACAATGAAAAACTTGTCTAAGCGGCTTGTAACAGCCTGTTCGCCGGCAAGTTTGGTATTGCCGTATACATTCAGTGGTGCGTAGTCGGTGCAATCCGGTTTCCATGGTTCTGTGCCCTGACCATTGAATACATAGTCTGTGGAAATGTACATCATAGGAATCTTCAATTCGCTGCATACATTTGCAACATTCTTTGTACCGCCAAAGTTAATGCCCCGTACTTTGTGCTGATTCTCTTCATCTTCGGCTGCATCTACGGCAGTCCAGGCTGCGCAGTGAATCACAGCATCCGGCTGCTCAAAAATAATACGTGCCTGCACGGCTTCGCCATCGGTCAGATCGATCGGTACATAGCGCATGGTAGTAACGGCGGTTCCGTCATCTGCACCGCTATACGTATCGGCGATGTCACTGCCAATTCCTTCAATGCCGCGTTTGGCTAATTCGTTCATTACGTCGTGGCCTAACTGACCAGCAACTCCGGTTACTAAAACCTTCATATTCTATCTCCATTCATTGTGTACTATAACATTCGGATAACCCACTATAAGGTTATCCGAAAAGAATTATTCTTATACAATATCAGATCAGACGATTATATGTCTTAGCGGTTACCGTACATCTTCTCGTAGTAGTTCTGATACTCGCCGGAAATGATCGTCTCCCACCACTCCTTGTTGTCAAGATACCATTGGATCGTCTTCTTGATACCATCTGCAAACTTGGTTTCAGGTAACCAGCCAAGTTCATTGTGAATCTTAGTTGGATCGATTGCATAACGCATGTCGTGTCCCTTTCTGTCAGATACATATGTGATCAGACTTTCCGGTTTGCCAAGTTCCTTACAGATGATCTTAACGATATCAATGTTCTTCATCTCGTTGTGACCACCAATGTTGTATACCTCACCGACACGTCCATTGTGGATGATCAGGTCGATTGCTTTACAGTGATCCTCAACATATAACCAGTCACGAACATTCTCACCCTTACCGTATACCGGAAGTGGTTTGTCATTTAATGCGTTTGCGATCATAAGAGGGATCAGCTTCTCTGGAAAATGATATGGTCCGTAGTTGTTAGAACAACGGCTGATCGTTACAGGCAAACCATAGGTTCTGTGGTAAGCAAGAACTAATAAGTCTGCACCAGCCTTAGATGAGCTGTATGGGCTGCTTGTGTGGATCGGAGTCTCCTCTGTGAAGAACAGGTCAGGTCTGTCAAGTGGAAGATCACCATATACCTCGTCGGTAGATACCTGATGATAACGGGTGATGCCGTATTTTCTACATGCATCCATCAATACTGCAGTTCCCTTGATGTTCGTATCTAAGAATACCTCAGGGTTCTCGATGGAACGGTCAACGTGGCTTTCTGCTGCGAAGTTGACAACGATGTCAGGATGCTCTTCTTCAAATAACTTGTATACAGCTTCACGGTCTGTGATGCTTTCCTTTACAAAACGGAAGTTTGGATTGTCCATAACCGGTGCAAGGGTTGACAAGTTACCTGCATAAGTTAAGCAGTCCAAGCAAACGATCCGATAATCAGGATACTTGTTTAACATGTGAAAAATAAAGTTACTTCCAATAAATCCGGCTCCGCCAGTTACAATAATTGTCATAATAAATCTCCTTTTGTTGTGTTATTGTTGACTCAAAACGAATTCAAATCAAGAAGAAATGTTCTTTATAAGATGCCGTTTTGATATAGTTCTTAGTGTAATACGTCTAAGTATTTGCCGTCTAAGACATCCTTTAAATACTGTCCGTATTGGTTCTTTTTCAGAAGTTCATACACTTCTAAGACCTCTTCTTTGTTGATCCATCCATTGAGATATGCAATCTCCTCTAAGCATGCAATCTTACGATGCTGATGGCTCTCCATGGTCTTCACGAAGTTCGTTGCCTCGACAAGACTTTCGTGTGTTCCGGTATCTAACCAGGTGAATCCCTGACCGAGAAGCTCTACATTCAGGTTGCCCTTCTCTAAGTAAATGCGGTTCAGATCGGTAATCTCTAACTCGCCTCTTGCGCTTGGAGCTAAGTTTTTCGCATACTCAACTACCTTGTTATCATAGAAGTAAAGACCGGTTACACAGTAGTTGCTCTTTGGATGCTCCGGCTTCTCTTCGATTGAGATTGCCTTACCTTCGGAATCAAACTCTACAATACCGAAACGCTCCGGATCATCGACATAATAACCGAATACCGTTGCGCCCTTGCCGCTTTCTGCATTCTCTACAGCTGCTTTCAAACGCTTTTTCAGACCATGTCCGGCAAAAATGTTATCACCTAATACCATTGCTACCGTGTCATCACCGATGAAGTCTTCTCCGATGATAAATGCCTGTGCCAGTCCGTCCGGACTTGGCTGTACTGCATATGATAATGATACACCAAACTGATGTCCGTCACCAAGTAATTCCTGGAAACGTGGCGTATCCTGTGGAGTAGAAATAATCAAAATGTCGCGGATGCCTGCGTTCATTAATACAGACATCGGGTAATAGATCATTGGTTTGTCATAGATTGGGAGTAACTGTTTTGAAGTTACCATGGTAAGTGGATAAAGACGTGTGCCTGAACCACCAGCTAAAATAATACCTTTCATAATATGCCTCCTTGTATAAATTCTATTAAAATGTATGTGCTGTCTTAGATGTCGCAACAAACAGGTGGGTCAAATGAGACATTTTCTGCTTGTTAGCTGCATTATATAGGGTGACGTAACGTCACCTGCAAGAGGAAATTTGTGAAAAATATAAGTTTTTTAGAAAAAAATAAGCAGACACAATATGTTGCGGTCTGCTTATTTCTTACATACAAAGATGCCGGCATTTTTGGTAATGGAAAATCCTTTCTTTGTCTTCCGGCTTACAAATGCGTGGAAATCCTTATAGCGGTCTAAGATATACTGGTTCTGATTACCATGACAGGACAGGATATATTCAATGAGTGGTTCACTTTCTGTTACGAACAGACCATCTTCATAGCATTTCATATCAATCGAGGAGAAGTATGGTGCAAGCAAAGAGGCACCATTTTCCAAGCCAAAACGCTCATACAGATGATCGGCAGACAAGGTGATCTGCGGGTTGAAGTCCTGTACCAGGTGTGTGATCTCCTGCATATGAGATGCCCCATAGGTACTGCACACAAAATGACCATCCGGTTTCAATACACGGCGCACTTCCTCTAATACGGCATTCAGATCGTTGCAGTAGAAGAGAACGTGATTAGCAATCACCAGATCAAAGCTGTTGTCTGCGTAAGGAATGGTATGACAGTCAAAGGATTGAAAGGTAAAACGTTCTTTCTTTGTGGGAGTTGTTTCGGACGCTGCTGAATTCGGAAGCTCTCTGGAACTGCCTGACATGGTATGTTCAAGGGAGGAAATCTCACGTCTTGTGTCACGAAGCATTCCTTCTGAAATATCATTTAACAGGATGGAACAATGCTTTGGTATCTTTGAAAAATTCTCTTTCCATAATGCACCATTGCCACAGCCGAGCTCTAACATATGCATGCGATCTGTAATGTGGCATTGCTCATAAACCCATGGAAACCAGCCCTGTTGGTTGGTGGTGTAGAGCTTGTGCAGACGGATTCTGGCAGAAATGTTGGTTGCATTCTGGTACTGTGCTTTCAACGTGTTTTCCATACTCGTTAAATGAATCAGGTTAAGCATCTGACTCCAGTTGATCTCCTGGTTGTTGTCAATGGCATCGGTTGTGTCCTCAATAGCACGGGCAACTAACTGCATCTGCTCGATCCGGTCTTTCACCAGCTTAAGCTGCAGATTAAGCGAGTTGCGGAGCATGTGATAATCGGGATCGCCAATTGTCATGTCGCGGATGTCCTCTAATGAAAAACCAAGGTACTTTAATAGAAGAATCTGCTGTAGTCTTGCAAAATCTTCGTCCGTGTAGAAGCGTGCTCCGGACTCATTCACATAGGAAGGCTTCAAGATATTCTGTTTGTCATAGTAGCGGATTGTGCGGACGGTAATGTGTGCCATCTTTGCAAATTCGCCGGAAGTGTAATAACCAGACGGTTTCATGAGCACTCCTTTCTATGGTTTAAAAGAAAGCATCGTAGCGGCAACTTGGATGCTTTCGTAATTGTTTAAATAAGAAATCTTTTAGAATTGTAACATGGCAGAAAAAGAATGGCAATATTTATTGACATTCTAAGGATTGCCCCGTACAATGTGACATGTAATTAAATGAAATATGCTCTGTTCATGCGAAGTATGCCTAGAACAGATCAGAGGGAAACCCGGTGTGAATCCGGTGCAACCGCCATTACTGTGTTAAGAATTGCAGATATATTACTATGTCGTATAGACAGAGGGATAGTATGTTTGTTAATTCTTTCAGCCAGATTACTCGCATATTTCAGGTGTTTCACGCTTTTGGGTAAGGAAAAGTATCAAATGATTCATTTCGGCATGTTCGGAGTGTCTTTTTGTTGCGTTTTGCTTTTCAAGGGCAAGGCGTTTTTTTATTTTTTAGAAGTTTTTGTTCTATCAATAGAACGATAAGTCTGCATAAGGAGTCGGCAATGAAAATGACAAGAGAGGATTGCATTTATATATTGAAAGAAAAATATATGATGTTAGACCGGTATCCGCATAAGTCGGATTTCTCCGAAGAGGAAGTTGCCATGATCAAGTCCTATCTCGGTCCATGGCCGAGGGCCTTAGAGGCAGCAGGGATCAAAGAACCGCCGGAGCAGACGAGGGCGCAGCGAAGACAACAGAAGCGAATCGAGATGAAACGGGCAAGAAACGCACAAAAGAAAATAATGAAAAAACAGAATGTGGCGGAGAAGAAAGGAAAGGAAACAGAATGAAACAGACAAAGACGAGAGCATTTTCCTGGCTGTTGATGCTGGTAATGGCATTCAGTTTGATTTCTCCAGGAAGTCTGCTACAGGTACAGGCAGAAGAGACAATAACGCTTGCACCGAATGCAGAAGGTACTTATGAACTTGGAAGTGCAGACGATTTCCTTGCATTTGCGACAAAGGTGAATGCAGGAGAAAGGAATCTGAATGCTGTACTGACAAATGATATTGATATGAAGGATAAGACGTGGGTTCCGATTGTAGAATATGCGGGAATATTTGATGGTCAGAATCATAAGATTGAGAATCTTACCTTTGAGTCGACTGATAAAGATCAGGGTATTTTTGGAACGAATACAGGAACTATTGAGAATATTGCTGATATCACCGGAACATATACTGGAAATCATATGAATATCGGAGGACTCACAGCAAATAACAAAGGAAAAGTTGTTAATTGTCATAGTAGTGTGAAGATTACCTGTAATAAGAATGGTGGTTATGTCGGCGGAGTAGTAGGATATAATATAACGGATACGGCACTGGTAGAGAAATGTTCGTTTGGGGGAACCATTACGATTCCGGCAGACAGTACCGTTTCCGGAGCATATATAGGTGGTATTATAGGACGTCAAAGGACAGGAAAACCATACATCATTGGATGCGTGAATCGTGGGACAATAACAGTTGAGAATTCCAAATGGATGTATATAGGTGGTATTGCAGGATATGCAGATGGTGGGGATATCTGGCTATCCTATAATGAAGGAACTTTACAGGCAGCTTCAAAGGAAACATATATAAGTGGTATTGCATATAGTGCAAAACCTTATAATTGTTATTCGGTGGGAACATTGACAGGCGGTAAGAGTTATTCTATCTCGCCGGTATCTGGGATGAATAATTATTATTTGTCAGATGCCAAGGAACAGGGTGCACGGACAGATGAGGAGTTCAAGAAGAATTCTATGGTCAGTGAGTTAAATGCATTTACGACATCTATGAAGAGTCTTGTTCCAGCAGATTGTGTGTTCGAGCAAACGAATGGTTATCCTGCATTAGTGTGGGAGGGTAAAGGAATAAAAGTAACTCCTGTCGCAGTACAGAGTGCAGCAATTAGTGGCAATGCGTTGTCTGGTGCGATTTTAACGGCTGTCATTACTGGAGAAAATGATGCGGAGCCAACCGGTGTCAGCTACCAATGGCAGGTGTCAAACGAAGAAGGGTATGAGGATATTGCAGATGCAGTATATTCAACATTTTCTTTACCGGATACAGAAACGTATGTTGGAAAACAGCTTCGTGTTGTAGTAACGGGTGGAAATGATTCGAAGATAATATCGGAACCAACGGCAGTGATTGGTAAGTCAGATAAGCTTCGTGTAGCAGAAGATAAGACGGAGTTACAAGCATTTACATCCCCAATTCTGGAAGATTGTCAGCTTGTATTACCAACAAAAGGAAGCAACGATTCAACGATTACATGGGAGAGTAATAAACCGGAAGTTATCTCTAATGAAGGAAAAGTAGTTCTGCCAACGAAAGACAAAGAATCGGTAAGTATAAAAGCTACCATTTCATATAATGATACAACAGCTACAAGATCGTTTTCAGTTCAGGTGCAGTCAGTGGATTATCAACAGGCAGCGGCTGACAGTAAAGAGCTGAAATTTGAGTCTACTAAGTTGTATGAAGCACAGACACTTGCATTACCAACAAAGGGTAAGAATGGCAGTGCAATTACATGGACGAGTAATAAGACGGATTATATTACTAATGAAGGTGTTGTTACCTTGCCGGCAACCGGAACACAATCAGTTACGCTGAAAGCAACAATAACAAAGAATGATACTATTGTTACGAAGTCATTCTGGATGACAGTATATTCTACAGATAAGGGAAATGTTACCCGGGATAAAGACGAGTTATCCATTCAAACAGATGTCAGGGAGGCTGGAACAATAGAACTTCCGACACAAGGCAAACATGGCAGTGCGATTACATGGATAAGTAATAAGGAAGATGTGATTGCAAATGATGGAACGGTAACACTTCCGGAAAGTGGAGTTGTATCAGTTACATTAAAGGCAACTCTTGTGTTCAATGAAGTAACGGATACAAAGAGTTTTTTAGTCAAAGTTTGTTCGATGGATTCTCAGACAAAACAAATTAGTGTAACATTTACATTAATTGGTGATGATGTACACGGGAACAATCCGCATAAGGCATTTTATAAATGGATTGATGGGTTTAAGGGAACTTATACAGAAGCGGATCAGAAGACGGCATTAGATTTAATTGATGATGCTTTTAATGAGTATGGATTTCAGCGTGTGGGTAGCAATTCTTATGTGTCTGGCGTTATTACACCGGATGGAGTTACGCTTGCACAGATGATGAACGGAAGCGGATCCGGATGGATGTATAAAGTAAATGGTAAGTCACCGAACTTCGGAATGTCCGGCTATAAGCTTGCAGATGGTGATAACGTAGAATTCTATTATGTGCATAGTTACCAGGATGCAGCTGCAGAACCTATTACAACACCGGTTCAGACAATAACCTTAGATAAGAAAGAGGTATCCTTATCTGTAGGACAGAAACGAAAATTAACAGCAGATGTAAAACCGTCTTTCGCAGCCAATACAGCCATTAGTTGGACTTCGTCAGATTCAAACATTGTTGAGATAAGTGATAAGGGAATTATTACTGCTAAAGCGGTTGGAACAGCGATTGTTACAGTAAAAGCAGCAGATGGTAATGGGGCAACAGCACAGTGTAATATTACGGTAACAGGTAAAGAGGATAAGAAGGATGATACGGAAGAGCCTTCTAAGCTGGAATATTCTGCAGTAAAGACTAAAACTTTAACATATCTGAAAAATGCGGTTTCAGGTCCGGTGGTTAGTTCAGTTGGCGGAGAATGGTCGGTTCTTTCCCTTGCAAGGGATGGCGTAACGGATATTGCATGGTATCATTCTTACTATGAACAGGTGAAGGCATATATAGCTGATAAGGAAGGAAATAAATTAAGTGCTACAAAATCGGATAATGCCCTACGAGTTCATACTGCTCCGACAGCAGGTTCTTCACATCCATCCTGACCTTCACGCCTCTCAG
>USBM01000045.1 GCA_900552885.1 uncultured Clostridium sp.
CCTGCTGTAATGTGATCGTTACGCCGATCTCATCTCCGATCTTCTTAAGTTCTGATGCGATTGTTGCGAAATCTTTATCTGATTCCTGAATGTTCACAATCATGATCATGTTAAACCAATCCTGAACAATCGTCTGTGCGATGTCTAAGATATTGATCTGGTTACCTGCAAGATACTGACACACATGAAAGATAATACCTACTTTGTCCTTACCTACTACTGAAATTACTGTCTTCTTCATAATATCGTTCTCCTCGTATAAGATTTGAGTACATATTGCACCCGGGTTATGTATATTCTAAGGTATACCGCATCCGAAGCCGCATCCCGGCAACTTTAAATGAAGTAACCCTAACATGCACTTATTATTCTAACACTCAATGACAGTAGAACAATGCTCTCTGCTTGCTACCATCAGATTGAAATCTCTATAATCATTACTATATGGATTGCCCAATAATTCATCCTTCACTGCTTCAAATGCAAGTTCCGGATAATTATTCTCCTTACTCAGATGTCCTAAATAAATACCCTTGATATGTTCATTTAACAAAGACCGGACAAGCTGACCGCCTCTTTCGTTAGACAAATGTCCTTTCTTACTCAAGATACGTTGTTTCAATGGATATGGATAAGGTCCTACCTCCAACATACGTATATCATGATTGGCTTCTATTAACATCGCATCCGCTCCTGATAACGCATCTACCACATGCTCATCAAAGTCTCCAAGGTCGGTAGCGATAGACACTTTCTTGTCATCCTGCATCAGTGTATAGCAGACCGGATCTGCGGCATCATGCCAGGTGCTGATTGGTTTCACCCACATATCTTTGATCTGAAAACTCTGTTCCGGTACAATTCCATGAAAAAGACTCATATCCACTTTGCCAAGACTCTTATAATTCGCAACTGCCTCTAATGTCTTCGGCGTTCCATACACAGGTATTCCAAATTTACGCAATATTACCCCTAATCCTGCAATATGATCACTGTGTTCATGTGTAATCAAAATGCCGTCAATCTCTTCCGGTTTGATCTCAAGATTCGTAAGTGCCTCTATGATCTTCTTCGCGCTCACCCCCACATCTACCAGAATATGGGTATTCTCTGAACCAACATAAATAGAATTGCCACTGCTGCCACTATATAAACTGCATAGTCTCATTTGTAATCTCCTAGTTTCAAACATTCGGACATAGTATAGCACATTTTATGGGATTCGAAAAGAACATTATACAATATCTTGATTCTTTTGTTCTTTCGCAATGGATTTCCATTCCGCATACACCTTAGGCTCTACTTTGTGTTCTAAAAATACACGAAGGCTTTCCGGCAATTTGTCTGCTATGTCATACGTATTGCCCGCAATTACCGCATCCCCAGACAACACCTGTTCCACAATCGCACGCATATCCGGACTCTCCATACATTCAATCGCAATCCTGTCTTCTAACAAGAAGAACTTAATCCGCCTGCTAATACCTTCTCCCGGGAAAATAATATCTAATAAAATAACAGCATGCTCTTCCTCATCCGTAGCAGGCATGATCCTTACAGCAATCTCTTTCGTATCAGAACCAATCGATAATGTCTGATAACAGAATATATCTGCACCTGCTCTCATCTCAATCTGATCTCTCCATCCCTCTTTCCGGCTGCGTTCACGATAAAATGTAACAACAAGCCCCTTCTCTTTCTTCCGAAAGATCATATCCGATACATGAAATGGTGGATACTGATACATACCTTGCAACATATATGGAAACAGCTTAAAAGTTGCACCATTTACATGTAGCCTTTTCCGGTCAAATACATTACAAAGCTCCATCACCTGTTGTTCTCTCATTCGATGTTCCCGTTCCTGTTCCCTGCAATATAACAGATATGGTTGGCGTGTAGAATATTCTTTCATCGAATATCCCTTTTGAAATGCCTTCATATACTGCATGAGACACCGATAATTGTTCTGTTCTTTCCAGATATTATCAACATGATATATCGCATCATCCGTCATGTAATGGATCACCTTGCGAACTAATACCGAATCCGGGAACATTTTATCATTATGGGCGTTCATTGCAACAACAAGGTGTTTCTTTTCATCAAATATCACATGCTGGCCAAACATACCACTTAACATAGTAAGATGCCTTGGCAGGTGCCAGATCTGATAGCCATATCCCGTTGCCAATGCATCTGCATTCTGCTCTACATTTGTCCTCTTCATCTCCCGGATAAATGTTGGTCTGATCAATTGTCTACCGCCATATGCACCATCATTCGCAAGAAACATTCCAATTTTTAACATACTTTCCAGAGAAAAATGTAATCCCCAGCCGCCGCGTTCAATCCCCAGCGGACACACTTCCCACTCTACCTGATGAATACCAAGTGGCGTAAATAAGCGGTCTTTCAGATAGTCAACCAGACTACAGCCCGTCACTTTAGTAAGAATCGCCGCAAGCATATACGTATTCATGCTATTATAGATAAATCTGCTGCCTGGTTCATACTGACAATCCGATAACAAAAACGCCTTCACCCAGTCTTGCTCCGTTACCGATGCAATCTCATTGCATTTTGAACAGGATGTCATGGTAAGTAAATGATATAACGTAAGCCTTCTGGTATATTTCGGTGTCAGCAGATTATCATACTCCGGAAAGAAAGATAATACCGGATCATCTTTCGTCAACAAATGTTCTGATATTGCAAACATAACCGCAATTGCGGTTATTGTCTTGCAAGTGGAATTCGTGATTCTTGGATTATGTTCCGAATAAGGAGGACGATATCCCATGCACACTTTTCGCTCACCTCGTGCGATTGCAATTCCGTCTAATGCACATAACGGATCGGTCATAATACTTTTCAAAAATTCCAATGTCTTCCCCGCATTTAAAGCTAACTGTAAGGAAGTCCCCGATTCTAATGGCTGATTGCTGCCATCCTGAATCTGATGATATTCTGTTTTGGGACAACTCAACACATTGCCATCCTGAAAATTGTCTTTTATTTTCGTCAGGTAATTCATTCCCATAAGCTGTCTTGGAATATTCATAATTATACCCTTTCTACTTACCCGGTTTTGCTTTAATCACAGTCTCTTCCTCTAACTGCGACGCTTTCTTAATTACCAGTGCATCCGGCATATAACGTCCAAGCCCCGTTACACTACAGGACTTCGTAATATAATTACCGTTATACCACATAACAGAAGAACTTCCACCATCCATGTTCATAGCCTGATATGCCTTGTAATCCATCAGAATATTCTTACAGTCTTCTACCGTACAGCCAAGACTATATCCAACCTGACGGCCATCAATCACAAGCATCAGAATATCTCCCCGTTTGCTTTGTCCGATCGTGGTTCTTGGCTGGATTCCCATACCAAATGTACCATCTACCACACTCTTACCATCCACGATCAGAGACGGCAGGAATTCAACTCCCCATTTATAATTCTCTACGTCATCCGCAGGATAACTGCTTACATACATCAGATTATTTTTCTTCATTCCGCAGAATCGCCAGGTGGCATCCTTGGACGGACTTCCGTATTCCACACCGTCAATGATTATAGAACCTTTGACCTGGCCTCCGGTTCCGACTCCGTCTACATCTTTGAATCCACTGGCATTTACCACTAAGAGGGCATCCAGACTCTCTCCAAAAGAACCTGCTTCCTGTCCATAAGATCCAAGCGCACTTGACTTGGCAAGTTCTACCTGATCCGGATTCTTCTCAATTGCTAACTTTCCTTTGAATCCGTCTCCTTCAACTGCCACAATGAGTAAATGATTGATCGTATCTATTACTAAAATAGAATCTCCATTTACTGTCTCAAGTCCTAATTTCTCATCGAAATCTTCGATCTGAATATTGTCATAGCCATCTTTCGTTAGTTCTTTGTGCTCCTTGAAATACTGTTTCACTGAATCAGAATCCAATTCCCAATAGATATCAAAGAAATCCTTTGTGTTAAGATCTTCTAATTCTTCTTCCCAATGACTATCCGCACTGGCCTGTTTGTCCAGATTCTTCTGCCGGTTTGCCATAACCTCATCAATCACGCTTTGAGGGAAAAATAAGGTTGCCAGCCATTGATGACTGTTCGTCGTCATTGCCGTTTCAATATAGATCGTACGCCATTTTGCAATGAATGGAATATTAGAATATACTACTGTCAGATACATACCGCACAGAATACAACATGCAATACCGATACGGATTACCCAATCTTTCCACGTGGCCTTTTCACGTTTCTTTTTAACTTTTTTCTCCGGCTCATCTGTCAGTTCCGTTTCTTTCTTAGCTGGAGTTAAATCTGGTATTTGTATCTTCTGTGTATGGCTGTCTGATGCTGTTTTTCTCTCCGGTTTGGAATCATCCCCAATAATAGAATCCCAATCCAGAATTTCTATCTCATTATCGCTTGTGTATTTGTCCTTTTTTCCCATAACTATATCCTTTTAAAAGTTCATTGCCTCCAGATACCTCGTCTGAAATTGTGGCAAATTTGCTAATTCCAGACACTTTGTTCGTTCCTTGATCGCACAACATGTCTCCCTCATGTTATGTGGATCCCGTAAAAACATAGTAGCTCCCTCTAAAGATGAATTGCCTGATATAATAATTTTCCCTTTTAGTTCATCCGGTAACAGTCCAACCGTAAATGCATCCCTGACATCCATATAGAATCCCATGCCACCGCTGATATAAACATTCTGTATCTCCTCCCAGTCAATTGCCGCTTCTTCCACCAGACAACAGATTCCTGCATAGATGGCTCCTTTTGCCAACTGAAAATTTCTTACATTTTGCTGTTTGATGACAAAGTTACGATCAATCACAATTCCCTTTTCAAAAAAAGGAGCTGCAATCAGACCATTTACATCAATCAGGTGTCGTTTCACGCAATTCGCAATTGCATGGATACTCTCGCTTCCATATACCGCACCGGACAAGACATGATCAAAAACCGGTCCGCATGCAGTAGAAGAAGCATACCCGTGTTGGTTATTCAACAGCAGCAATTCTCCATTCGTGCCAAGATCAACCAGTAAATCGTAGGTGCGACTTATTCCCATTTGCAAATAAGCAGCTCCACTTAAGATATCCGCCCCTACAAAGGCAGACAGCCCCGGCAAATATTGAACATCTATCTTCTGATCATTCCATGTATGGATCTCCTCTGCCTCATTCAGATCGACCGGATGAAATGGTGCCTTTGCCAGTCCCTTCACTGACAATCCGCGAAGGATATGCTGCATAGTTGTATTACCACTGATCACAATCTGATCAAGATATTGCATATCCTCTTGTAAGGTCTGTTCCAGTTGTTCCTGCAAAGCACTCCATACAATGTCCCGCAGTTTTATTGCCATCTCTTCATCCTGCAGGCAGTGCTGGATTCTGGTAATGACATCTGCACCATATCTGCACTGTGGATTTGCAACGGAAGTCTCCATTATCCGTTCCCCTGCTATAAGATCTACACACCGTATTGCAATTGTTGTCGAACCAAGATCAACCGCCGCACCAATGCGGCAGGATTGCTGTGCTGTCATATACATCCGGCTCCTTTGTCTATATTAGAATATATTCTTTGGACTCTTCTCCATTGGGCGGTAGCCCTTTTCAGAAAGAACCTGAATAATGCGTTCCTTATGCTCCGGACCAAATGCCTCTAACGTAATGATCAATTCTACAGCCGAATTACGATTCAGGCTGACAAACTGGTTATGCTCAAGCTTGATGATATTACCCTGCATTTCAGCAATGATAGAGCTGACATTCTTAAGTTCACCCGGCTTATCCGGTAATAATACAGATACGGTAAAGATTCTGCTTCTTGCAAATAATCCATGCTGTACAACTGATGCTAAAGTAATGACATCCATATTACCACCACTCAAGATGCAGACAACCTTCTTGTCTTTTACATTTAACTGCTTCACAGCGGCTGCTGTCAATAACCCGGAATTCTCTACCAATAACTTGTGGTTCTCCATCATGTCAAGAAAAGCTACAACTAATTCACTGTCATCCACCGTAATGATCTCGTCAATATTCTGCTGGATATATGGAAAGATCTTGCTTCCGGGTGTCTTAACGGCTGTACCGTCTGCAATCGTATCTACAGACGGAAGTGTTGTCACCTGTCCGTTTTTCAAAGATTCTTTCATACAGGCTGCTCCGGCCGGCTCCACCCCAATTACTTTAATGCTCGGATTCAACATTTTGGCTAAGGTAGACACACCGGTTGCCAATCCACCACCGCCAATCGGAACCAAGATATAATCTACGGTTGGTAATTCCTTGATAATCTCCATTGCAATCGAACCCTGTCCGCATGCAACATCTTCATCATCAAATGGGTGGATAAATGTATATCCCTTATCTTCTGCTAACTCTAATGCATACTGACAGGCCTCATCATAGACATCTCCATATAGAATGACATCTGCACCGTAGGACTTTGTACGATTGACCTTAATCAGTGGTGTGGTTGTAGGCATAACGATTGTTGCTTTTGCGCCATATGCTTTGGCAGCAAATGCAACACCCTGTGCATGATTGCCGGCAGATGCCGTGATCAAGCCTTTGTTACGATCCTCTTCCGATAAGGTCGAGATCTTATAATATGCACCCCGGATCTTATAAGCACCCGTAACCTGAAGATTCTCCGGTTTGAAATATACCTTATTACCACTTACCTCGCTGAAATAATCACTGTAGATCAATGGGGTTGGTTTCACTACCTTTTGTACAGTATTGTAAGCTTCCTCAAATTTCTCTAATGTTAACATGTCATCCTCCTTCTATTCTTCATCCGGAACAAGAATCTCAATATCGCTTCTTGTATCCATGTCTGCAAATAGTGCATTGACATAGCTTTCCGGATCAAACTTCTGCAAATCATCAATCTGTTCTCCGACACCAATGTACTTCACCGGTACACTCAATTCAGACTGAATCGCAATCGCAATTCCGCCCTTTGCGGTTCCGTCTAATTTCGTTAAAATGATTCCATCAATCTTAGTAACAGTACTAAACTGTCTTGCCTGCTCTAACGCATTCTGCCCGGTAGAACCATCCAATACAATTAATGTCTCCAGATGTGCTTCACCGTATTCTTTCTCTATAATACGTTTCATCTTGGCTAACTCATCCATCAGATTCTTCTTATTGTGAAGTCTTCCGGCAGTATCTACTAATAAGATATCGACATCTCTCGCTGCTGCCGCTTTCACTGCATCGTAAGTAACGGCTGCCGGATCAGATCCTTCCTGCTGGGAAATGATCTCAACACCTGCACGATTCGCCCATGTCTTTAGCTGATCGATTGCTGCCGCACGGAATGTATCTGCTGCACACATCATGACACGTTTCCCACGTTTCTTATATTGTGCTGCTAATTTACCAATGGACGTTGTCTTACCAACACCGTTAACACCAATGATCAGCATAACCGTCTTCTGATCTTCAAAATCATAAGCGGAATCTTCCACTAACATCTGTTCCTTGATAATATTAATGACCAATTCCCGACAGGCTTCTACTTCCTTGATATGATTCTTCTTTACCATATCCTTGAGATTATCAATAATCCGTTCGGTTGTATCTAATCCAAGGTCTGCCATGATCAACGTCTCTTCTAACTCATCATAGAAATCCTCATCAATACTGGAAAAGCCGGAAAATAACTGATTGAAACTTTCATTGATACTGTTTCTTGTCTTGGTAAGTCCTTCCTTTAATCTGGCAAAGAATCCTTTCTCCTTCTCCACCGGAGCTTTTTCCTCCGTAGTTTCTTCTTCGAGACTTTCCTCCTCGACAGTCTCTTCTTCTGCCGATTCTTCTGTCCGATCTGTATCAACTTCATCAGAATCGAAGTGTTCTGACACCTCGGCAACCGGTACGTCAGCTTTTTCAATTTCCGTTATGCTATTTTCAGCATCGGAAACTTCTTGCATACTCTCTGCCTTACTTGGATCCGCATCACTGTCAGAATACTCTGCACGCTCTCCGGCATTCATTGAATCGCTGATTTTCTGTTCTTCCGATGTCATCGATTCACTCTGTAATGCCTCGTCAAGCTTCTCTTCTACATCCTCATCGTTTTTCTTTTTCTTAAAGAAATCAAACATTTGCTCACTCCTTTCATGTCATCCTTAATCCGGTTCAGCAGTAACTGACAATCCGGTAATAACATATTAATCATCTAATTCATTCTCAATCAGATTAACAGAAACTAATGTAGACACGCCTTTCTCCTGCATGGTGATACCATAGAGAACATCTGCTGCCTCCATCGTTCCTTTTCTATGGGTAATAACAATAAACTGTGTATCCTTTGTCAACTTATTCAGATACTTCGCATACCTTGTAACGTTAGAGTCATCCAATGCCGCCTCGATCTCGTCTAACAGACAGAATGGAGATGGTTTCAGACTCTGGATGGCAAATAACAGAGCAATCGCAGAAAGTGCTTTCTCGCCACCGGATAACTGCATCATATTCTGTAATTTCTTTCCAGGCGGTTGTGCAATAATACGGATTCCTGCCTCTAAGATATCCTCACTGTCTACCAGTTCCAAAGTGGCTTTACCACCACCGAACAATTCGCGGAATACCTTGTCAAACATAACCTGAATCTCCTGGAACTTCTGTTCAAACTGTGTTCGCATTGCGGTATCCAACTCTGATATGATCTGCAACAGGTTCGTCTCCGCTTTCACAATGTCATCATGCTGTCCCTTCAAGAACTCATAACGCTCTGATATGATCTTATAATCTTCAATCGCATTGACATTGACATCACCTAACGCCTTGATCTTTGACTTCACAGCCGCTACTTCCCGTCGCAAGCTGTCAAGATCATTCAGTGCTGCATCCTTCAATTCCAAGGCAGACTGATATGTAAGTTCGTATTCTTCCCACATGTATTTACTTAAGGAATCTGCCTTCTCGCTGATCTTCTCTACCTGTGCCGACAGCTTAAATGCAGATTTATCTAACTTGGTAATCTCTTCATTCAACTGCTCCCGTTTGGTAAAGAACTCTTTGTGCTTGGCATTTAACTCTTCCTTATCTGCAATATCTTTGGCAAGTGCAGCTTCTAACTCAGCAATTGCCTTCTGATCGGCATCAATCAAGGATTTGAAATGATTGATCTTAGCCACCAGTTCTTCAATAGCTCTGCCCGAATTACTCATCTGGGAACGATACAGTTCTAACTCTTCCTTTAGCTTATTCTCTTCGGTACGGATTCTTCGCAGATTCTCAATCAGGAAATCATCCTGCTGCTTCATCGTATTGAACTCTAACATCAGGTCTGATACCTTCTCATTGGCATGCTTCAGTTCTTCCTTCTTAAAGCCTACCTGTTCCTCTAACTCAGCAATCCGTTCTTCTAATGCTTTCTTTGCCTCTTCTGCCTGTTTGTGGTTATCATAGAGCTCATTCTTATTCTGATTGATCTCCTCAATCTGTGCCTCTAATTCCTTGTTCTCTTTGTTCACAGAAGCAAATGCATTCGCTGTCTCGGCAAGATTCTTGGATACCTGCTCGATATTCATCGTTACAGTATTCTTCTGTAAATATAACTCCTGTAATTGCAGGTTGGCATCTTCCTTCTGTGTCTTCAATGCCTCTCTTGTCGTACGAAGCTCTGTCTCTTCTTTGGTTGCATTGGCAATCTCATTGTTCAATTCTGTAAGGGTCTTGGAAAGTTCATCTAACTCACGCTTTCTACCTAACAGATTAGATGAATTCTTAAAGGCACCACCTGTCATTGCTCCACCCGGTGTCAATAACTCGCCTTCTTTGGTAACGATTCGAAGACTCTGGTGGAACTTCCGGTTCACCGCAATTGCATTATCGATCGTATCTACCACAAGGATTCGTCCCAATAAATGATTCGTTACGGCACTATACTTATCGTGTACCTTCACCAGATCCTTGGCAAGTCCGATCACTCCCGGCTCCCGCAGTGCTTCTTTGTTCGGAAAATCAGTATTTCTTCCACCAATTGTTGTGAGCGGAAGAAATGTTGCACGGCCGAAACGATTCTTCTTCAGAAATTGAATCAGCTTCTTAGCAGTATTCTCATTATCGGTAACAATATTCTGAATACTTCCGCCAAGTGCAGTCTCTACTGCAATCTCATATTCCTTATTCACCTGAATAATGTCAGCAACAACACCGATAATTCCCGGATTGTGATCCTTCTGTTCCATCACACGCTTAATGGAATTACCGTAGCCATCGTACCGCTCTGTAATATTCCGAAGTGCTTCTAACCGCGACTTCACACTGCTGTATTCATTATTCGCCTCAAATAAGCGTTTCTTATTCTCGTTAGTTGCAATTGTATTCGAATCTAACTGCGTATCCACTTTCTCAAGATCTGCTAATATTGTTGCAACCTTCGTCTCAATCTCGGTTAAAGAAGTATTATGTTTGTCGTACTCTTCCTTATCCTTCTGCTCATCCGACTTAAACTGCAAAAAACGCTGGTTCAGCTGTGTCTTACGATAACTGATGTTCTCCAACATGGCATCATACCTGCCAACCTTTGCTTTGAGATTCGCACCATCATTCAGATATTCAATAATATCACCTTTGCTCTTCTCAATCTCATCCTGCAGGTTTGTAATCTCTTCTTCAATGCCTTCGCTGACAGCACGTGCCTCTTCCACCACGTCATCCGCACTATCCATCTTCTCATCTAAGACAGCCTTCTTTTCCTGAAACTCATGTTTCTCTTTCTCCTGTGCTGCTAATGACTGATTGATACGATCGATCTGTTCACTCATATGCACATCCGTTGACTTGGCATTCGAGATCTGTTGATTCAGCACATTCACTTCACCTTCGTTACGCTCATTCTGTAACTTCAATTCGTGAATCCTGTTCTTATTCTCATCAATAGACAGATTACACTGCTCTAGGACCGTTTCAATCCGTTCATACTCATTCTTCGTATCCTCGAATTCTTTCTTCAGACGTTCACTGTCTTCATTCACAATATGTAATCGTTCTTCATTCTCTTTCAGGTCTGACTCAATCTTCTCATTTTCCAAAAGGAATGCATTCACATCGAAGCGTTTTAATTCCCCTTTGTATAAAAGGTATTTCTTTGCAACCTCCGATTGCTTTTCCAATGGGCCAACCTGCTTCTCTAATTCAGATAATATATCATTAACACGGCTTAGATTCTCCCTCTCAGCCGCTAATGACTTCTCGGTTGCCGCCTTATTCTTCTTATACTTTACAATACCGGCCGCCTCGTCAAATAACTCTCTTCGTTCTTCCGGCTTACCGGACAAGATCCGTTCTACCTGGCCCTGACCAATGATAGAATATCCTTCTTTACCGATACCGGTATCAAAGAATAACGAATTCACATCCTTCAACCGACTGACGGTTCCGTTGATCAGATATTCACTCTCACCGGAACGATAAACACGTCGTGCCACCGTTACCTCCTCATAATCGATTGGAAGAGAATGATCACTGTTATCTAGTGTAATGGCAACATATGCCGAACCATGTGGTTTTCGTAGTTCCGTTCCGGCAAAGATAACATCCTCCATCTTTGCACCACGAAGCTGCTTTGCACTCTGTTCACCAAGTACCCATCTGACCGCATCAGCAACATTACTCTTCCCGGAGCCATTAGGTCCGACAATTCCTGTAATGCCGTTGTGAAAATCGAATACTATTTTATTAGCAAATGACTTAAAGCCCTGTACCTCAATACTTTTTAAATACATCTGTTACTTTTTTCCCTTCAGGTTAATATCTGTACCATTCTTCTTTAGATAGATAAGTGCATTATGTGCTGCCTGCTGCTGCGCCGCCTTTTTTGTATGGCCTTTACCGCCCACTTCAAACATACATGGTGCAGATGCCTTAACTTCAAATACCTTATCATGTTCAGGTCC
>USBM01000046.1 GCA_900552885.1 uncultured Clostridium sp.
AGTACACAGAGAAGTTGGCAGTGGAAGAGAGCCGTGATACCGTGATCAAACTTGGCTGGTGCTATTATCAACAGAAAGAGTTTGAGAAGGGGATTCAGTTATTAGATAAGCTGGAAGAGGGAGAAGATTACGACTATGTGAACCTGCGTTGCCGTCTATATCTGGCAAATGAGAATTATGCGGAGGCATTTCCTTATGCCGGAAAATGGCTTGCCATGATCGAGGAGTCTGTGGATGATGGTACGGAAGAGATGAAGAAACGGAAAAACCGGTTGTCGTTAGCCCATTTTTCATTAGGCATATGCAATTGGGAAGTAACATATCGGAACGCAAAAGAAACGGACAAAGAGCAGGCATATGTAGCAACGAAACGATATATTGAACAGGCGATTGAAGAGGAAAGTAACACATTAGTAAGGTTATCTTATATGGAACAGATGGCACGATTTTATTTAGAGGCCAAATCATACGAGGCTTGTGTTGCTATGTGTGATCGGATCATTGCGGAGGATAGAGGATTCTTTCCAGCATATGTGCATCGTCAGAGGGCAAATTATGAGCTACGAAATGCCAAAGAAGTAATTGATGATTATTTTATGTGTATTGAGATATATCCGGAGTATGTTCCACCGTATATATTGGCAGCAGATGTGTTTTATAACTTTGATCAGTATGATGATGTGGAACAGGTCATTCAGGCAGCAGCGGAAGCAGGGTTAGAAAGTGACAGTATGGAATTTGCCCGTATTCGGTGTATTCATTACAAGGATTTTTCAAAAGAAAATGTACAAAAGGCATTGGAGCAGATTGAGATATTGCGGCAGAGGATAAAGGAGCATAGTGAGGAGACTGATATTGAGGATCTTGCAGAAGTAGAACGGGAATATGCAGTTTTATATTGGGATCTGGATAATGTAAGCAGGACGTTTGCAGTTGTGAATTCTTATTTGGAAGAACATCCGGATTCGGATGTGATGCGTTTATTTAAGGTTGATCTGTGTCTGCGGGAGAATCAGGCGAAAGAGGCTTTACAGATTGCAAAGAAGATGGCGGATGAACAGCCGAACGACCTGATAAGAAGAATGAAATTAGGTACATGTTATGAAGCAGTTGATAAACAGCAGAAATCCATTCGGGTATATGAAGAGATTTTGAATGTGAATCCGGATTATATACCGGCAATCAGACGATTAATGTATGTCTATAGTTATATAAGTAATCAAAGTAAGAATCTGGATCTGTGTCGGAAGGGCATTGAATATGCGGATCGTATGATTGCATTGACGGATTCTTCGGATGCTTATGTGGAGAAGGGCAATCTTCAAATTGATCTGTATGATCTGGAGGGTGCGGTAGATAGCTGTCAGAAGGCAATTGACCGGAATGCAGAAGCGTATTATGCATATAATAATCTGGGCTGTGCACTCTTGAAACTAAGGCGGGTAGAAGAAGCGGTGAAGCCACTATTACAGGCGATTGAATTAGACCCGGAGCAGGAGCCGTTACCGTATATGAATCTGGCAGAATGTTATACTCTGCTTGGCGAATATGATAAAGCGATTGAAATGAATCATAAGGTATTAAAGTTCCGTCCGAATGCCGAACACGTCAAAGAAGATATTGCCAAACTCCATATGAAAAAAGGGGAATACGACAAAGCGATTGCGTATTATAAGGAACGGATCAAAGCAATTACAGGAAAATATGCCGGTAATAACAGACTGAAAACATTATGGAACGGGATGGATATACAGGACGAGGATCAGTTGTTGTCTTTATATTGTGATATTGCGGATGTGTATCGGCAGGCAGGGCGGCAGGATCAGGCAGAAGCTTATTATGATAAAGTGATCGAACGTTGGAAGAATCCACTGAAAAAGAAGATCTCCTGCGAGCATCTTGCGGATATTGCGGAATATTACAGGGATAAAGGAGAATTGGAAAAGGCAGAGAACATAGTTCGTAAGGCATATTGGCGCTGCAGGGATGAGAATTATTCTTATGAGGTCGAGCATTTGATGTTTGTGACCGCATCGATTGCATTTTCATTGGGCAAACAGAAAAAGGCGAGAGAAGATGTCATAGGATATTTTATGAGATTCAATAAGCGCAACGGAGCAGAGGAAGAGCTGCTTGCAGATAAGCGTTATCAATTGATGTATCTATATGATTATGCCATTATGAGTCTGTGTGCCGGAGACCTTAAAGAGGCAAAGGAATATATTGACCGGATGGAGGGCTGTAATGTCTGCGTAACGTGTGAATGCATGGAATGTTTTGAATATTATTTTGCAAAAGGAATGCTTGCCAAGGCAGAAGGCAGGTTGGACGAAGCACGGGGATACATTGAGAAAGCCATTGCCGTGAAGGGTGATTATCCGTGTGCGCAGTATCAGCTTAGTACATTGAAGAAATAGAGGAATGAGAATATGATAATTGGAATTGATTTAGGAACCACAAATAGTCTGGTGGCATATTATACGGAAGATGGACCGAAGATTATTCCAAATCGGTTAGGAAGGAATCTGACACCATCGGTTGTCAGTGTGGATGAAGAGGGACAGGTATATATTGGGGAAACTGCCAAAGAGCGCATGCTGCTTCATCCGGAAAGTTCAGCCGCCGTATTTAAGCGGAGCATGGGAAGTGAGAAAGTATATGAATTATCCGGTAAGAAGTTCCTGCCGGAGGAACTTTCAGCGTTGGTCTTGAAGGCATTGAAAGAAGATGCTGAGTGTTTCCTGCAGGAAGAGGTAACGGAAGCAGTGATCAGTGTGCCGGCATATTTTAATGATGAACGGCGCAAAGCAACGAAACGGGCCGGAGAATTAGCGGGTCTTACTGTGGAGCGTATTATCAGTGAGCCGACAGCAGCCGCCATTGCATATGGTCTTTATCAAAATCGAGAGAATGGTAAGTTCTTAGTATTTGACCTTGGCGGTGGTACCTTTGATGTGTCGATTCTTGAACTGTTTGATTCAATTATTGAAGTACGTGCCGTAGCCGGAGATAATTTTCTGGGTGGCGAAGATTTCACGAAAGTGATTGAGCAGATTTTCTTTGATAAGCATTCTGAGATTGAGGAAGAAAGTCTTACCGATAAGGAAAAACGTCACATTGCAAAGCAGGCAGAGAGCTGTAAGATTGGATTTTCGGATAGCCGGTATTCGAAGATGGTTTGTAAGATTCAGGATGAGATGTATGAGATGGAATTATCCATGGATGAGTATGAAGCAAAATGTGATGAATTACTTGATAAGATCCGCCAGCCGATTAAGCGAAGCCTTGCGGATGCAAATGTACGTCTTCGGGATATTGACCGTGTGGTATTGGTTGGCGGCGCAACCAAATTGCCATTTATCCGTAAGTTTGTAGGAAAATTGTTCCATAACTTGCCGGATACCTCGATCAATCCTGACGAGGCGGTAGCATTAGGCGCTGCCGTACAGGGAGCAATGAAGGAACGGAAAGATAGCATCAAAGAAGTGATTCTTACGGATGTATGTCCATTTACACTTGGTACGGAGGTTGTGATTGAGAAAGACAATGGAAGATATGAGGATGGGCATTTCTGCCCGATCATTGAACGAAATACAACGATTCCGGCAAGCCGGACCGAGCGGTTATTTACAGTCAATGATAATCAGACACAGATTCGCTGCAAAGTGCTGCAGGGGGAGAGCCGCTTTGCTTCCAATAATGTATATTTAGGAGAGATCTGTATTAAAGTTCCGAAGGCAGAAGCCGGAAAAGAAGCTGTTGATGTTACTTACACATATGATGTGAATTCCATCTTAGAAGTGGAGATCAAGGTAGTATCGACCGGAGAGATTACAAAACAGATCATTAAGACGAATGCGACAGATATGACGGAAGAATAGAAGCGCTTTCCTATTTGAAGATTCACCCGAGGGATAAGGAAGAGAACAAGCTGCTTTTGTTGCGGGGAGAACGTCTGTATGAAGAGAGCATCGGGATGGAACGGATGCAGATTGAGTATGCACTTCGGGAATTTGAGAAAGCACTTGATACCAGAGAGGATAGTGTGATCGAGGGGGCCAGAAGAGATTTTCGTGAATTTCTGGAGAACTTTTCGGAGTGACTTTACAAAAATAGGTATTTTTATTATAATGGGGCTGTTGTACTTAACAACAGTCCCATTACAATTTTAGGAGGATGAAAGAATGGATTACAAGAATGCCGGTGTAGACATTGAAGCAGGATACAAATCAGTAGAATTGATGAAAGCATCTGTAAAGAAGACAATGCGTGAAGAGGTAATTGGTGGACTTGGAGGATTTTCCGGTGCATTTTCTCTTAAGAAGATCAAAGAGATGGAGGATCCGGTATTATTATCTGGTACAGATGGATGTGGAACCAAGGTTAAGCTGGCATTTTTAATGGATAAACATGATACCATTGGTATTGATGCAGTAGCAATGTGTGTCAATGATATTGCGTGTGCAGGTGGTGAGCCGTTGTTTTTCTTAGATTATATTGCCTGTGGTAAGAATTATCCGGAGAAGATCGCAACAATCGTTGGTGGTGTGGCTGAGGGATGTTTACAGTCAGGTGCTGCATTGATCGGTGGAGAGACAGCAGAGCATCCCGGACTTATGCCGGAGGATGAATATGATATTGGCGGCTTTGCGGTTGGTGTTGTGGAACGCAAAGATCTGATCACAGGTGAGAATATCAAACCGGGAGATACTTTGGTAGGTATTGCATCTAGTGGTGTACACAGTAATGGCTTTTCTTTAGTGCGTAAAGTATTTGAGATGACGAAAGAATCATTGAATACATATTACGAGGAACTTGGCAAGACATTAGGAGAGGCATTGATTGCTCCAACAAAGATTTATGTGAAAGCACTGCGCAGTGTGAAGGACGCCGGAATTACGATCAAGGGTTGTTCTCATATTACAGGTGGCGGTTTCTATGAGAATATTCCTAGAATGCTTCCGGATGGTGTTCGTGCTCTTGTTAAAAAGGATTCTTATGAAGTTCCTGCTATTTTCAAATTAATGGCGAAGACAGGTAATATTGAAGAGCAAATGATGTATAATACTTATAATATGGGTATTGGTATGATGCTTGCTGTAGATGCAGCAGATGCAGATAAGACAGTAGAAGCTTTGAAGGCTGCTGGTGAGGATGCATTTGTAGTAGGTCATGTAGAAGCAGGTGAGAAGGGTGTTACCCTTATATAGAATCGCATCATGCCATTGGAGGATGAAAGATGTTAAGAGTAGCAGTTATGGTATCTGGAGGGGGAACAAACCTTCAGGCCATTATAGATGCGGTAGACTCTGGAAGAATTACAAATACAGAGTTAGTTGCAGTTATCAGTAATAACAAGAATGCATATGCGTTAGAGCGTGCGAAAAAGGCAGGTATCCGTGATATTGTGGTATCTCCAAAGGATTATGAGAGCCGGGAAGCATTTAATCAGGCATTAATTGAGACTGTAGATGCGTTGAAGGTGGATCTGATCGTATTGGCCGGATATTTAGTTGTCATTCCACCGGAGATGATCGACCGGTATGAGAATCGGATCATTAATATTCATCCATCGCTGATCCCGTCTTTTTGTGGAACCGGTTTTTATGGATTGAAGGTGCATGAGGCAGCCTTGCAGCGAGGTGTCAAAGTAGTAGGTGCTACGGTTCATTTTGTGGATAAAGGAACAGATACGGGTCCGATCATTTTACAGAAAGCAGTTGCGGTTGAAGATGGTGATACACCGAAGGTTCTGCAACAGAGAGTTATGGAACAGGCGGAGTGGATCTTACTGCCACAGGCAATTGATGATATTGCAAATGACCGGATTGTTGTAGTAGATGGCAGGGTAGTCGTTCGGTAAAGAACATACAAAAGAATCAGGAGGATAATCATGAAAGTATTGATCATTGGAAGTGGTGGAAGAGAACATGCAATTGCAGCTTGTGTTGCAAAGAGCAAACGTGTTTCTAAGATATATGCAGCACCGGGTAATGCAGGTATTGCAGAACTTGCAGAATGTGTGGATATTTCGGTAATGGATTTTGATAAATTGGTTACTTTTGCAAAAGAGAAAGCAATTGATTTTGTTATTGTTGGTCCGGACGATCCATTGGTTGCAGGTTGTGTGGATGCGTTTGAGCAGGTGGGAATCAAGGTGTTTGGACCGAGAAAGAACGCAGCGATCATTGAGGGTTCCAAGGCATTTTCTAAGGATCTGATGAAGAAGTATGATATTCCGACTGCGGCATATGAAACATTCGATAATGCAGATGCGGCATTAGCATACCTTGAGACAGCAGATTTCCCGATTGTATTAAAGGCGGATGGACTTGCACTTGGTAAAGGTGTGTTGATTTGCAAAGATTTAGAGGAAGCCAAAGCCGGTGTGAAAGAGATCATGTTAGATAAACATTTTGGCAATGCCGGTAATAAGATGGTAATTGAAGAATTTATGACCGGGCGAGAAGTATCTGTACTTGCATTTTGTGACGGAACAACGATCAAGACAATGACTTCCGCACAGGATCATAAGAGAGCCAAAGATGGAGATCAGGGACTCAATACAGGAGGAATGGGAACATTTGCTCCAAGTCCATTCTATACAGAAGAGATTGATGCTTTTTGTCAAGAAGAGATCTACAAGAAGACAATGGCAGCTATGAAAGCAGGAGGAAGAGAGTTTGTAGGTGTTTTGTTTACCGGACTTATGATCACGCCAAAGGGAACTAAAGTATTAGAGTACAACGCCCGGTTTGGAGATCCGGAGGCACAAGTTGTACTTCCTAGAATGAAGAATGATATTATTGATGTTATGGAGGCATGTATTGACGGTACGTTAGATCAGATCGATCTGCAGTTTGAGGACAATGCAGCAGTATGTGTTGTATTAGCATCAGACGGTTATCCGGTATCCTATGAAAAGGGTTTTCCGATTTATGGTTTAGAAAAGTTCAAAGATCAGGAAGATTATTATGTATTCCATGCAGGCACTAAGTTAGCAGATGGACAGGTAGTAACCAATGGAGGTCGTGTGCTTGGTGTAACGGCAAAAGGTAAGGATCTTGTAACAGCAAGAGCGAATGCCTACAGAGCAACAGAATGGATTGACTTTGAGAACAAATATATGCGTCATGATATTGGTAAAGCAATTGATGAACAATAGAATGGTATGATACAAATGAGGGGTCTGTTGTACAAACACTATGCGTGAAAGAGGATGCTTGGCATTGTATATTTATGCGTTGTGGATCAACGGACCTTTCTTGGACTTATTATAAAAATAGTGAGCAAAGTGCGAAGCGTTTTGCAAGCTTTAAGTTTTTTGAAAAAGACAGATAGATTGGAGAATGCAATGAAACAGAATTATACTAAAAGTGCCAATAATGCTCTGAAGTATGCAAAGAAAGTTGCACTACAATTACAACAGGAATATGTAGGAAGCGAGCACCTTCTTCTTGGTCTGATGAAGGAAAAAAGCGGTATTGCTTATGCAGTACTTACCAAGAATGGTGTAGAAGAAGAACGCTTAGAGAATCTGACCAGCCAGCTAATGATGGATCACACGAATGTAGCATTGGCGAGCAAGGCAGAATTTTCAAATAGATGCCAGGATATTTTGGCGCTAGCGGATAAGGAAGCAATGAGATTTAAAGCACAGCAGGTGGGAACGGAGCATTTATTGATTGCAATCGTTAAGCATCCGGACAGTGTGGCATTTCGGTTGCTGACCGCGATGAACATAGCTGTTTCTAAGCTGTTTGGGGATATTTTAGCGGCAATGAGCTTAGATCCGGCAATTGTGAAAGCGGAGATGAATGCCTTGAAATCAAAAGATAAGAAAGGTAAATCCAGCACACCAACATTGGACCAGTATTCAAGGGATTTCACGCAGTTAGCGAGGGAAGGAAAACTGGATCCTGTTGTAGGAAGAAATACGGAGATGCAGCGAGTTGTACAGATCTTAAGCAGACGTATGAAGAATAATCCTTGTTTAGTGGGAGAACCGGGAGTTGGTAAGACTGCAATTGTTGAAGGTCTGGCGCAGATGATCATTGCAGGTGATGTGCCGGAGACGGTACTTGACAAGCGGCTGTTATCTTTGGATCTTTCCGGTATGGTAGCCGGTTCAAAGTATCGTGGAGAGTTTGAAGAGAGAATTAAGAAGCTGATTGCGGAGGTAACGCAGGCAGGGAATGTTATATTGTTTGTAGATGAGCTGCATACGTTGATTGGAGCAGGTGGCGCAGAAGGTGCCATTGATGCATCTAACATACTGAAACCGGCACTGTCCCGGGGCGAGATTCAGATGATTGGTGCAACCACGACGGCAGAATATCGCAAGTATATAGAGAAAGATGCTGCATTGGAACGCAGATTCCAGCCGGTTACTGTTCAGGAACCAACCAGTGAAGAAGCAGAATCTATTCTGATGGGACTTCGCCCAATATATGAGTATCATCATGGATTGACAATCAGTGAAGAAGCGGTTAAAGCATGTGTAACATTATCGGTTCGTTATCTGAATGACCGTTTTTTGCCAGATAAGGCAATTGATCTGATGGATGAGGCAGCAGCTAAGAAGAGGTTGGCAGCATTTAAGATTACACCACAGATGAAACAGATTGATAAGGAATTGGCAGTGTTGAATGAAGAACTGGATCAGTCCTTTATGGAAAATGATCTGGAAACAGCCCATGAGACAAAGCTGGCAATCAAGGTATTGGAAGAGAAGCGTGACAAGCTGAAAAAACGGCATGAAAGCGCCATTAAGAGTCAGGATCTGATCCTGAATGAAGAGGATATTGCGCAGGTTGTGTCCGAGTGGACGAAGATACCGGTAAGCCGTTTACAGGAGGAAGAATCAAAGAGACTGCTTCATTTGGAGGATGAATTACACAAGCGAGTTATTGGTCAGAATGAGGCGGTAGAAGCGGTTGCTAAGGCAATTAAACGTGGCAGGGTAGGATTGAAAGATCCAAAGAGACCGATTGGCTCTTTCCTGTTCTTAGGTCCTACAGGAGTAGGTAAGACTGAATTATCGAAAGCGTTAGCAGAGACAGTATTTGGAGATGAGAAGAATCTGATCCGGGTTGATATGTCAGAATATATGGAGAAACACAGTGTATCTAAGATGATCGGATCACCTCCCGGATATGTTGGCTTTGAGGAAGGCGGACAATTAAGTGAGCAGGTCCGGAAGAATCCGTATTCCGTCATTTTGTTTGATGAGATTGAAAAAGCACATGTTGACATTTTCAATGTGTTGTTACAGATCTTAGATGACGGTCATGTCACGGATGCACAAGGACGCAAAGTGGACTTTAAGAATACTATTATCATTATGACAAGTAATGCCGGAGCTTCCCGGATTATGGAGCCAAAGAGATTAGGATTTACAAGTGATTCTTCGGAAGCAAAAGAACATGAGAATATGAAGAATGGTGTTATGGAAGAGGTAAAACGCCTTTTTAAGCCGGAATTTTTGAATCGTATTGATGATACGATCGTATTCCATGCACTGACGAAAGAAGAGATTAAGGAGATTGCAGATCTGCTGTTGCACAATTTTGCAAAACGTGTGAAAGAGCAGTTGGACATTGATCTGCGCTATGGTGAAGCTGTTAGGAACTATATTTTTGAAAAGGGATATGATAAGAAATATGGTGCCCGTCCGCTCAGACGTGCCATTCAGAATGAGATTGAAGACAAGATGGCAGAGGAAATGTTAGCTGGGAATATTCATGGTGGACAGACTGTGCGGATCTCTGTCTTGAAGTCGGGTGTGAAATTTAAAGTGATTGAGTAATTAATAAAAAATTCACTGGAAAAAATATACCACATATTGTATACTATAGACACAGTGAATGGTTTCTTTTGTGGTAATAGGCACAAGAGAAACATGCGAATCAGAAGAAAGCACAGGAGGATAAAGAGATGGCAGTAGTAAGCGAACTGATTAAGGAAGAGAACGGAACTCTGAGTTTTGGTAATTATGAGTTGGATTCTAAGACTAAGTTAGATGGATTTGAATTCAAAGGAGATAAGTATAAGGTTAAGACGTTTAAAGAGATTACAAAGCTTGAGAAGAATGGTTCTTTTGTATATGAATCAGTTCCGGGTACCGCAGTACATGGATTTGATGCATCAGATAATACCGTTGAATTCCAAGTGGAGGGCACAGAGGATTCCCAGATTACTTTGGAATTAGAAGCAGGACAGGAGTATGTTACAGTTATAGATGGTACAAGTGCAGGTTCCGTGAAGACAAACTTAGGTGGCAAGTTGAACCTAAGTGTAGAATTGAATCCGGGACAGGTTTCTACCATTAAGATTGAGAAGTTATAAAGGAGATTTATATGGCTAAGGCAAAACAGATCTATTTTTGCCAGGAGTGTGGATATGAATCGGCTAAGTGGCTCGGACAATGTCCGGGATGTAAGAATTGGAATACTTTTGTAGAAGAGAAGTTAGTAGTAGGCGTTGATAAGCATTCTGGGAAAACAACAGAGGCGGCAACGCCTACTAGCATTTTACAGGTCACTACATCTGAGAATACACGCATTGGCACAGGAATGAAAGAATTAGACCGGGTATTAGGGGGAGGAATTGTGACAGGTTCTCTGACATTGGTAGGTGGTGATCCGGGAATCGGAAAGTCAACATTGTTGTTACAGGTGTGTCGGAATCTGACAGCGGCTGAGCACAAAGTGTTATATGTATCTGGTGAGGAATCCTTGCAACAGATCAAGATTCGGGCAGAACGGTTAGGCGGATTCACGAAGGATATGCTGTTGTTGTGTGAGACGAATTTAGATGCGATCGAAGGTGGTATTGCGAAGATCATGCCGGAGGTTGTAGTGATTGATTCAATCCAGACTATGTATTTAGAAGGGGTTGCAAGTGGGGCAGGAAGCGTATCGCAGGTGCGTGAGGTAACCGGAAGACTTATGAGGGTTGCAAAACAGTTAGGAATTGCAATTTTTATTGTTGGACATGTAACGAAAGAGGGAACGGTAGCAGGCCCTAGGACGTTGGAACATATGGTAGACACTGTATTGTATTTTGAAGGTGAGAAAAATGCATTATACCGCATTTTACGCGGTGTAAAGAACCGGTTTGGATCTACCAATGAGATCGGCGTTTTTGAGATGAAGGACAATGGTCTGTATGAGGTGGAGAATCCATCACAGGTTATGTTGAATGGGCGTCCGCTTGACGCAGCAGGTTCTGTTGTAGTTTGTTCGATGGAAGGAACCAGACCGATCCTGATTGAGATACAGGCACTGGTATGTCAGTCTAATTTTAATCTTCCGAGAAGAACATCGGTTGGAATAGATTATAACCGTGTGAATCTGCTTATGGCAGTGTTAGAGAAGCGTGCAGGAATGATGCTTGCCGGTAATGATGCATATGTGAATTTAGCAGGAGGTATGAGATTAAATGAACCGGCAATTGATCTTGGAATCATTGTTGCACTTGTCTCAAGTTTCAAGAATACTCCGGTGGATGCACATACAATTATATTTGGCGAAGTTGGATTGGCGGGGGAAGTACGTGGGGTTTCTATGGCTGCGCAACGTGTGAAGGAAGCTGCCAAGTTGGGATTTACAACGTGTATTTTGCCGAAAATCAACTGCGACAGCTTGGATTCTGTACCGGGAATGAAATTAGTTGGGGTGCAGAATATAGCAGAGGTACTTTCATACATATAGAAAGTCGTGCGAATCTCGATATCTTTCAGATATCTCGATTACGGACTAGCGTCCTATAAAAAAGTCAGCGAACTCAAGGGGTGTAAGCAAGCTTTCACCCCTTGAGTTTCATGACTTTTTTGCACGACTTGAAGTTTGTCGATTTTTTTGAAAAAAGTTGTTGACAAGGGGGAATGCTTGTGATAATATAATCACTGTTGCGGCGCTAATGAGTAACAA
>USBM01000047.1 GCA_900552885.1 uncultured Clostridium sp.
GCTGAAACGATCTTTAGGATTTCTTCTTTCTTTGCCATGGTTCTTCCCTTCTTGTCTCGTATTTTTGATCCCCATATTGCTAATATATGCGAGGGAGTGGGAAATGATGACAAAAAGGAAGGCTCGATGTTCAAGCGGCGCCTCTGAATTGCTTCGCTGTTTGATTGATTTGACTCCGCTCCATCTCGCCTGCTGGCTCGATGTTCAAGCGGCGCCAAATGAATGCGCTAACGCGCATTCTGAAAATAAAAAGAAAGCCCTTCTTTTCATGCTAGCATGAAGAAGGGCTTTCTTCCTATTTTCAAATCAAACAGCGATTCGCTTGGCTTATGCTCTTGACATATATTCACCAGTTCTAGTGTCAATGACGATCTTATCACCCTGGTTAACGAATAATGGAACATTCAATGTAGCACCAGTCTCAACCGTACATGGCTTTGTAGCACCTGTTGCTGTGTTACCCTTAACACCCGGCTCACACTCTGTAACCTCTAATGTTACATTAATCTCTGGCTCGATTGCAAATACATTACCATCATGAGATACAACCTTAACATTCTCGTTCTCTTTGACAAACTTCAAAGAATCTCCAACTATGTCAGAACCTAAAGCGATCTGATCATATGTCTCGTTATCCATGAAGTAATATAAATCTCCATCCTCATATAAATACTGCATATTCTTACGATCAATGTGAGCAGTCTCAAACTTCTCTGTTGGACGGAAACTGTTCTCGATCACACCACCATTGACGATATTCTTTAACTTAGTACGAACGAATGCAGCACCCTTACCTGGTTTTACGTGCTGGAACTCGATAACCTGACAGATCTTTCCTTCGTACTCAATTGTTACACCGTTTCTAAAATCACTTGCTGTAATTGTTGCCATGAAAATAATCCTCCTTAAAACTTCTCATCTCATACGCACTCATAATCATACGCTCTTAGCCTCTATTAGGCACTCATATACCAAGATTATACCTTATTCGTATATATTTTTCAATAAAAAAATGCGTGATACACTAAAAATAAAACGCCCTGTTGGATCAACAAGCAAAAATCCATTTATCTACCTAGGATTCCTGCTTTGCCAATGCCTCTTCTGCAGCATCTAATGACTGATATCCATAGAGCAATGCCGTATTCGTCATAATCTGCTTTGCAAGATTCTCCTCTGCCTGCTTTAATGATACGATCCATCTTCCATATAGGGATAATGTCCGATCGGAATAAGTCAGCAATTCGCCCTTCAAATATGTCTCATAGGACGTGTTCCATGGATTATCCGTCTCTTTCCGGATTGTTCTGGCATTCCCCGCCATATAAGGATACTCTTTGGCAAACGCCTCCATCCATTCTACCTGAATCTCTGCAATCTGATCCACAATAGCGCGTTTCTGCTCCGAACATACCGGAAAACGATCTGCAATCTTCGCGTATTCCTCCGGCGTTGTCGACTCCATCATCCTACCATACTTTTCTGTGATCAGATTCCAGTTGCGATCATTTGCTTCCACAAAATCGACATAGAAGCTTTCCAATAATTCCTTCGGCCATGTAAGATACTGGCTTTTCCGCATAACAGAAAATGTATTCCAGTCATTCTGACAGTCTGCCCTGCCACCTTCATTTTCCACCTTATCAAAAGCATTCCATTCCAACTTAACAATGGCATCTACCAGTTCTTCTTTTGTAATGACATCTTCCTTCATCGTGGATATTCCCTCTTTTCTTTCCTGTAGTACATATGGTATCTGGTCTTCTAAATACACCGCATCACTTGTTGTATAGCCCATTCGTTTCAATAACTGCACCATTGATTCCGCAATATGCTGAATCTGTTCCACAATCGGATCATCTGCATTCGTAATTCCAATCCAGTCAACCGCCTCTCGCTGCCGATAACTTTCAAGCGATGGATATTCTGTCATCAGTACCTCAATCTGCCGCAGGATGTCCTGTCCTTCCTTAAGCTGACGTGCCATAATAAGCTGCCACTTCCTATGCGGCATATAGACATCATTTACCAGATAGAGTAATTGTATCGTCTGTTCTTCCATCTCATGAAGCATCCGCACCGCACTTTCCAACTCACCACGTTTCATCATACGCTCGTAATTATACTGTCCGGACTGACAGATCAACCCTAATGCCTGTGCCAGTTTTCTCCGCTTAACCTCCTGCGGATATCCTTTTTTGAGATTCGTATAAATGCGTCCAAACACTGTATCCGTTCCTTCAAACAACCTTCCATTCGTTACAGTAGCAAGCTGCCAGTCCTCCACCCTCAGATAGACCGAATCCGGCAGGTTCTCATGTTTCATCACATAAGCAATCTCTTCCTCTGACAGATTAAGGATTCTGCCAAGGAAATCTTCTATCACGATCACGCCATTTCTCGGCTTGCCCGGAATCTCAACCGGTCGCTGTAATCCCCGGAAGGTATCCGGCAGATTTGCATAGAATTCTTCTAACTTTGCTCCATCCTTTTCGTACCGCTCTCGCGTCACAAAGAGATCAAATCCCGGACCAAAATCATGATCCATGGAAAAAATATCGTCCATACCAAAACATTCCGAACCTTCTCCTACTTTTCCAACTGCAACCAGTACATCTTGTTCTGAACTTCCAGTCAACTCTTTATCTCCCTGTTTCCCCTCACTTGTCCCCAACCGACCATGTGCGATATACTGGTTCATCAACTGTTTCGCATATTTCTCATAATAATCCTGTGCAAGTTTCAGTCCTTTCATAGCACAGGGCTTTCCCAATTGTTCATAACACATCTGAGCATTGCACACTAACCGGAAGTATGCATGTGTCAGCCCAACATGACTGCGCAACAATACCATTGCCTGTTGAAATGCTTCCACCGCTTTCCCATATTCCTTTTCTGCAACTAAGATATCACCAAGTGCTGACAATGCTGCACTGTAATGATAATCCTCTGTTAATCCATTCCGGAATATTGCAAGTCCCTGTTGTATGGCTTCTTCTGCCTCCTGAAGCTTTCCTGCTTTCGTATAAGATACCGCCAGATTTGTATAGGTAACTGCACGTTCCACCTTCGCCTCTGGGTATTCCTTCACAATTACAAGTGCATCTGACAACGCCTGGCAGGCATCCTCAAAACGTCCCATCTCCTGATATAACAAAGAAAGATTATTCCGATAACTTGCCCATCGAAAATCCTTTGCATCTAATACTTTCCGATAGATCTGTTCTACCTGCTTATAGTATTGAAGTGACTGTTCCCATTTGCCTGCCGCACGATAGGCATTCGCAATATTCAGGCAGCTTGTTCCGTAATGAACGGTATCCTTCAAACCTGCCCGCTCCATAAATGGCAGCAGTTTTTCACAATACGCCTCTGCCTTATCATACTGTGAACTGTCCCGATAAAACCCAATCAATTCATTAATGATCGTGATAGCCGCTCCCACATCACCCTCTGTCAGTGCCTGTTCTAAATACTTTGACAGATAATCTTCTACCTGGCCACTCTTTCGTTCTGCAAACAACTGATCCAGTCCACGGATCACATTTTCAATATCCATACTTCCATTTCCCTTTCATCATTCCTGCAATCATACAGACTTGATTACATATATCCCATACACACAAAGGGCAGATTCTATAACTATCTTCAAATCCACCCCTGTCTTACATATTTCCTATTAATTTGTCTTTCACAACTGCCATAAATTCCCGCACATAATTGGTCGGTATCAGGTACCAGACTGACTTTGCCGCTAACCCTCCTACCTGCTCATACCCTGCCTTTCTCGCAATACCAACCGCACGCAATACATGAAAATCTGTCGTCACCACGATTACTTTCGATTCCTTAGCACTCCCGCCTGCTTCCGTAAGAAGCTTTTGGGAATAATCCAGATTCTCCTTGGTTGAGGTCGACTGATCTTCTACAAGGATTCTCTCTGCAGCTATTCCATAAGAAAGCAGACCATTCTTCATTGCCTCTGCTTCTGAAATTCCTTCATCTGCACCCTGACCGCCGCTGACGATTGCCTGCGTATCAGGATGCTTCTTCATATACTCAGCAGCTTTATTGATCCGGTACTGTAAGATCAAAGAAGGTGTTGTGCCATTCACTTTAGCACCTAACACGATCAGGTAATCTGCCTCTTCTTTCGGTTGCTTTGCACTCTCCGCAATGATCATACCTTCGATCACGACAAATACCAGACAGCCACACATAACAATTGCTTCTATCAAAATGAGAACCGGCCTTGGCATCCATTGAAATCCCCTCTTAGAAAAGTTCAGTACAAGTGAGACTCCAAGAAAGAACAGACCAAGTACCAGCCACACAAAGCTGAACAGGAAAGCCGGTCCAATCGTTGCCATCAATATACAAAAATACAACAGACATGCAAGCGCAAGTACATAACCACTATACTGTATTATTCTCTTCTTCATGTCGTAGCCTTATCCTTTAACCGTTTGACTACTTCCTCTTCCCGTCCGGTCTCCTCCTGATACGAAGAGGCAACTACAATCAGGGTAACTCCTAATTCTAATGCAGCTTCCATCTTCTCGATGAAACCACTTGAGATACCGGAATCTTTTGTCACCAGATAACGAATCTGATAATCCTTCAACATGGCTTGATTCATCTGTTTTGAGAATGGTCCGGTCATCCCGATCAAATGTCTTCCCCGGATTCCCAATTCCTCACAGGCTGCCATAATATTACTATTCGATATCACTCTTGAATACAAACGATCCTTATAATGCTCCAACCTCGTATATTCATAAATCTCTAATGCACCGGTCGCTGTCAGTACATTACCCTCTACCTCATTGAGATAATCCACAGCCGCCTTAATACTCTCTACAATTATGATACGGTCATTGCCCGCATCCTTCTGTAATTCCCCCTTGACTACCAGTTCACCCCGGTTCGCCAATTCATAGATAGCGGTTAATTCCCCTTTGACTGCCAGTTCACCTTTGACAGACAACTCACCCTTCACCGATAATCCTGTGCGCGGAATAGCCACCACACCACTTGACTGTACGATCATTTCCTTCTTATCATTGTTATTATTGTTATTATTCTTCTCTGCCATTGCTCTAACCTCCTGCAATCAATATCTGTCTCTACATCTCAGAACCGGATGGTCAGCTTCTTCACAGCCGCAGCCATAGCAATTCCATCCCGTTCCTGCTTCTTGATCACAAGCTTTCCATTATGACTTCCCCTCAATGCACAACGCTCGCTGGCATTATCAATATTAAAGATATCACCTACACTATCGCATCCCGTAAAATTACCTGTTATCTCCTCCAACGTCTCATCAGAATAAGTCTGATACTTGACATTCAAGGATCTTGCAACCTCTACAATACCAGGTTCTTCGTCTAAATGATAAATGGAACAGATGCGTCCAATTCTTGTCAATGGAATCTGATACTTCTGCAAAGTCGAATAAATAAACTGCTCGATATCACTCGCCTTTGTTCCCGGACTGCACACAAGACCAATGATAATATTCTTCGGAACCAAATGCAATGTCTTCTCAAAAGGATGGGACAACAGATCCGTCGATACAAATATACCTGCATCCTTACCTTCATTGCCAAGACTTTCCGGCACTTTCCCTTCTATAAAGTAATCACATTCAAAGCCAACCGGCTTACCATATAGAATCTCATTCGAAATCTCCTTTGCAAGGACACTCTCCACGATATTCAGATGATTCTTCTTGGCAAATGCTTCAATACTGAACACACCACCTGAATGATTTCCGTTCGTAATAACCGGATTTGCATTCAACTGATCTGCCAGACTATACGCTAATTCATTCGCTGTCACCATCTGACCCGATAACAACGGAATCACGTTCTTACCAATCTCGTCCAATACCACCACCGCAGGATCTACCGCTTTGCTCCGGATAAATGGTGTAATTGTCCGGATTGCCGTCTCACATGATCCAATAAATATAATGGCATCTGTCTCATAGAAGATTCTCGCCACCGTAGTTTCCAACCTCTGAATCGGCAGCTTGCCCGCCATCACTGCAAACTTCTCTGATGCATACGAATAAACGCTATGTCCTTCCTCTTCCAAACATACTTCTATCTTATCACTTAAAATACATCCCTTGATAGAAAATGCCAACAAACTAATATTCATATCATCCCTCCAATCCTTACTCCACTTCCCATACAGATGTGAATATTATACACCATTTTTCTTATATATTAAAGCTTTTTCAGGCAATCTTAATGAGCAAATCGCATTTTCCGGTAACTCTTTCCTATCTTTGTTATCAAGGAATCCCGAACAAATAACTTCTCTCTAAAACAAAAAAAGAGTAGCCCGACCCAGAAGTCTATATTCTTCTGAGCAGGCATACTCCTATCGGTCCTCATTCTTATTCTTTATCTAACCAATTACTTCTTAGTAATGTATCCCTGTGCTTTCAAAAGCTCTGCACAAAGAACTGCTCCACCTGCAGCGCCACGAACGGTGTTATGAGAAAGTCCAACAAATTTCCAGTCATATACACTGTCCTCACGGATACGTCCAACAGAGATCCCCATTCCATGCTCAAAGTCGACATCTAACGTAACCTGCGGACGATTGTCCTCTTCCATATACTGAATGAACTGCTTTGGTGCACTTGGAAGGTTCAACTCCTGTGGAACGCCCTTGTACTCTACTAACTTCTGAATCAACTGCTCCTTAGTCGGCTGCTTCTTGAACTTTACAAATACAGCAGCGGTATGACCATTCAATACCGGAACGCGGATACACTGACAGGTAATAACCGGGCTGGTTGCAGGAACAATCTCCCCCTTCTCCTCATCAATATGTCCCCAGATACGAAGAGGCTCTTTTTCCGACTTCTCTTCCTCGCCACCGATAAACGGAATAATATTACCAACCATCTCCGGCCAATCCTTAAATGTCTTACCTGCACCGGAAATTGCCTGATATGTAGTAGCCACTACTTCATATGGCTCAAATTCCTTCCATGCCGTTAATACAGGAGCATAACTCTGGATCGAACAATTAGGTTTTACCGCTACGAATCCGCGAGTAGTTCCCAAACGCTTCTTCTGGAAATCGATTACCTTCATATGCTCCGGATTGATCTCCGGAACAACCATCGGTACATCCGGTGTCCATCTATGTGCAGAGTTATTGGATACAACCGGCGTCTCCGTCTTAGCATATGCTTCCTCAATCGCCTTGATCTCATCCTTGCTCATATCTACTGCACTAAATACAAAGTCAACAGTAGAAGCAACTTCTTCTACTTCATTCACGTTGTGTACAATGATCTTCTTTACTGCTTCCGGCATTGGAGTATCCATCTTCCATCTGTCCCCTACGGCTTCCTCATATGTCTTGCCGGCACTTCTAGGACTTGCTGCAATTGTAGTTACCTCAAACCATGGATGATTCTCCAATAATGCGATAAATCTCTGACCTACCATACCAGTACCACCAAGGATACCTACTTTCAACTTTTCACTCATATTTCATACTCCTCTTTATCTTTGACAAATGAACATCTCCTTTGTCATCGTTGTAATCCTCATAATCATACTCTAATCCATCCGATAACGCAAGAGCTTTCTCTAAGGATTGTGCATTTTGCCTTGAATCCACACCTATTTGGTAGGAATCATATGCAATATTTTCATACCGTTCATCCCTTTACCGCAATCATAAACTCCACACCGTCATCTGTATTCTCTACTGAACAATATCCTTCATGTGCTGATGCAATCTCCTTTACAATAGATAACCCAACACCAAATCCCTTTCCACGTGTCCTCGCTTTATCCACCTTACTAAAAGCATCCCAGATAGACTCCATCTCTGACTCAGCAATATGACTACCGGAATTGTACACCCGGAACTCATAATATTCCCCGTTGCGCCTGCCCGCAACCTGAATCCGCATCTGATCCCCCGTTCCATGCGATACTGCATTTCGCACAAGATTATTCAAAGCTCTCTCCACCAAAAGAAAATCTGCATTTATAACATCATCTGCATCATATTGCTCCGTATATGTGATATTTTTCTCTAATGTCTCATCCCGGAAGCAATTCCGGATATTCCGCATCAGGTATTTCACTGCAAAGGATTCCTGATGCATCTCTTCCGTCTTTTGCTCAAATTTGGACAGTTCTAACATCTCTCTCACCAATACATCTACCCGGGTACTTTCATTGGATATGATCTCGCAGTATTGCAACGCTTTTTCCGGATTCTTCTGCAGCACCACCTTCAGACGGTCCGCATATCCCATAATAACCGCAATTGGAGATTTGATCTCATGGGAAATATTGCGCACAAGACGTTTTCTCTTTTCAAGATCATTTTGCAATTGGACAAGATTTGCCTCTAAATGATCCGACATCTTATTAATTGCCATTCCCAACTGCCCTAACTCATCCTCCGACTTCACCTCTACCCGGATATCAAATTCCAGATTTGATATATGTTCTGCCGCACGCTGCATGTTACGGATCGGCACAACCATGCGTTTCGTAATTCTCCATACAAACAACCAGCCCACTAATATAATAACAACCCCTGCTAAGAGATCAAATACAATCGCCGAATACATGGCATTTTCCAGGCTCCTATATGATCGCCCCAATATTACATAGCGGTCCTTTGCAACTTTCTTGATCACCCTTACTAAAATTACACCGGACTGTTTCTCTGAATTTCTTGACATGGATACGACTTCCCCATTATCCAATTGTTTTTTCGTATCGTCAAACAAAATGGAACTCATGGAACCAACCGCCTTTTGATGGTATTCGCTGATCTTAGTTGTACTAATTACATTCTTATCCCCATCGATCACTGTAACGGCGGTATTCATATCCTCATCAATCTGTTCAATATATCCGGTGAATTCATCATCTGTATAAGAATCTTCATGTTCCATCGTTTGGGCAATCTTCTCCATCTGTTTCGTACTAAGATACACCGAAAAAGGAATCATAAAGAAATAGGTCAATACAATATTAAGAATAATAAAAGACGCTATCAATGCCACGCCAATCGCACAGATTCTCTTTCCTAATGACTTCTTCATGCCTCTACCTCAAAGGAATAACCAATTCCACGGATCGTCTTAATGTAATTACCTGCATCCCCTAAGTTTGCCCGCAACATCTTCACATGCGTATCAATCGTACGGATATCTCCTTCATAATCATATCCCCAGATACGATCAAGGATCTTCTCCCTTGAAAGTACAATATTCTGATTATTGACAAGCAGTTCCAACAATTGAAATTCCTTGTTATTCAATGGAATCTCTTCTCCCTTGTGCCACCGGATCAATCTCCAAAATTCCCAATTCTATGCTTTCCAGACTCTGTGCCTTCGTTAAACGCAACAGATTCTTCACCCGTTCCACCAGGATGTCATAGTGAAATGGTTTGCTGACAAAATCACTTGCTCCATGCCGCAAGCAGGCCAATTCACTTGATGAATCCCCAAGTGCGGTCAACATCAGAACCGGAACATCCGTCCGATCCCGAATCTCTTCCAACACTTCCATGCCATCCATCTTTGGCATCATAATATCTAATATCACAAGTGCAATATCCGGCGTATTCCAAAAGATATCTACTGCCTCCTGGCCATCCCGTGCCGTATACACCTGATATCCTTCCTCTTCCAAAACTTCTTTCACCAAATCCCGCAACAGATCATCATCATCTGCCACCAAAAGATTCACCGCCATATATGTATCCTCCAATCTCATTCCTTCATTGTTGCATTCACCACTTGCTTCGTGCTTAACACATTGCTTTGTAAACTCGCATTTCGAATTTTCATTATACCGTGCCTGTGTGAAATATACAAGAAAAGGCAGTTACAAATGTAACTGCCTTACAATAATTCTATATTATGCTATGATTGCTATTGGTTCCTGCTATCCTTCTTAGATGACACGCACCTTAACAACACCTTCTACGGCTTCTAACTCAGTCTTGCTTGCATCATCAATCGCAGCATCTACATCCAAAATGGTATATGCCCAGTCACCCTTTGACTTGCTGACCATATTGGCAATGTTAACTGACTTGCTGGAGAACACACCTGTAAATCTGGTAAGCATATCCGGAATATTCTTATGACAAATGGCTACTCTGGCTGCCGTCTCACAAACACCTGCATCACATGCCGGATAGTTTACGGAATTCTTAATGTTACCATTTTCCATAAAATCAGCGATCTGCTTTACAGCCATTACTGCACAGTTATCCTCTGACTCTTCCGTAGAAGCACCAAGATGCGGCAATGTGATCACATTATCTACACCCGCAACTGCCGGATTTGGGAAGTCTGTCACATACTTAGCCACCTTGCCGGAAGCAAGTGCTTCAATCATGTCTGCATCATTTACCAGAGTATCTCTCGCAAAGTTAAGAATACGAACGCCATCTTTCATCATTGCAAATGCTTCTTTGTTAAGCATTCCCTTTGTGCTAGGAAGCGCCGGAACATGAATAGTAATATAATCGCACTCTTTGTAAATGTCCTCTACATTGGTAATATGCTTAATATGACGGGATAATGACCATGCTGCATCTACAGATACATATGGATCATAACCATATACTTCCATACCAAGACGGAATGCAATATTAGCGACCTTGGCACCGATCGCACCAAGTCCGATTACACCTAACTTCTTACCCTGAATCTCATTACCTGCATACTGTTTCTTCTGCTTTTCCACCTTCTTCGCAATATCAGGATCTGCTGCATTCTCCTTTACCCAGTTATAACCACCCATCAGATCACGGGAAGCAAGTAATAGACCGGCAACTACGATCTCCTTTACACCATTGGCATTCGCACCCGGTGTATTGAATACAACAATACCCTTCTCTGCACACTTATCAAGCGGAATATTATTCACACCTGCACCCGCTCTTGCAATTGCTGCAAGACTGTCAGGAAGGTCCAAGTCATGCATTGCTGCAGAACGTACTAATACGGCATCTGCATTATCCATGCTGTCTACAATTTCATAATTATCTGAGAATAAATCCAAACCACATGCTGCAATTGGATTCAAACAATTAACTTTTGTCATGATTACTCCTCTTTCTTATTACTTTGCATTGTTTGCTTCAAACTCTTTCATGAACTCTACTAACTTCTCAACACCTTCGATCGGCATTGCATTGTAGATAGATGCACGCATACCACCAACTGTCCTGTGTCCCTTAAGGTTCACAAATCCTGCTGCAGTTGCTTCCTTTACAAACTTCGCATCCATCTCTTCATCACCTGTTACAAATGGTACGTTCATAAGTGAACGGTCTTCCTTTACTACTGTTCCCTTGAAGAGCTCTGAGCTGTCAAGGAAATCATAGAGCATCTTGGCCTTCTTCTCGTTGTGAACCTTCATAGCCTCAAGACCACCCATCTCCTTAACCCACTTGAATACCTTGCCACAGATATAGATGCCGT